>WUAJ01000013.1 GCA_009827215.1 Phycisphaeraceae bacterium | reverse complement strand
TTCGGACGCTGCCACAACGACATCAAATGGGGAGAACTCGATCGCTGCTGGAACGAGGAGATGGAGAAAGCATCGGACGACTGTCCATGCGAAGAGCTCGATTCCGAAGACATGCTCTTCCTCCTCTACACCTCCGGATCAACCGGAAAGCCCAAGGGAATCGTCCACACCAACGCGGGATACATGATCTACACCGCGCTGACCGCGAAGTACACCTTCAACCTCATCCCCGATCAGAACCAAGTCTACTGGTGCACCGCCGACTGCGGATGGATCACAGGACACTCCTACATCGTCTACGGCATCCTCCCAAACCGCGTCCCATCACTCATGTTCGAGGGAGGACCAGACTACCCAACCGCGTCTCGCTTCTGGCAGATCGTCGAGCGCCACAACGTCACGCAGTTCTACACCGCGCCCACCGCGATCCGTGCATTCATGAAGTGGGGAGACGAACATCCCGAATCCTGCGACCTCAGCTCACTCCAAGTGCTGGGAACCGTCGGCGAACCCATCAACCCCGAAGCATGGATGTGGTACCGCAACAAGATCGGTCGAGAAATCTGCCCCATTGTGGACACCTATTGGCAAACCGAGACCGGCGGACAAATCATCACACCGCTCCCAGGGACAACCCCAACCAAGCCGGGATCATGCACGCTCCCCTTCTTCGGGATCGACGCGATCGTCTGCGACGAAGCCGGGAATGAAGCAGGCGTCAACCAAGGCGGCTTAATGGCAATCCGCAAACCTTGGCCATCCATGCTCCGAGGTGTCTACGGCGATCGTCAACGCTTCATCGACACATACTGGTCCACCGTCGCGAAAGACGGCGAGCCCTACTACGCCGCCGGAGACAACACCCGCCGCGATGAGATGGGCAACTTCTGGATCATGGGACGCACCGACGACGTCATCAATGTATCGGGACATCGACTCGGCACCATGGAAGTCGAGTCCGCGCTCGTCGCGCATGAGAGCGTCGTCGAAGCCGCCGTCGTCGGGATGCCCCACGAGATCAAAGGCACCGGGATCGCCGCGTTCGTCACTCCCGCACCTGGATTCGAGGGAGGCGACGAGCTCATCCAAACCCTCCGCGCCCATGTCGCCGAGGAGATCGGCGCGATCGCCAAACCCGACATGATCCGTTTCACCGCCGCGCTCCCAAAGACGCGCTCCGGAAAGATCATGCGCCGCCTCCTCCGCTCAATCGCGGCTGGAGATACAGAGATCACGCAAGACATCACCACCCTCGAAGACCTCTCCGTCGTCGCGAAACTCGCGAGCAGCGACGAGGAATAAACAGTTTCTTCGAGCACAAAACAACGATTTTGAGCGAAAATCCGCCTTTGTGGAGACTTCACACTTTCTTCTTGAATCCGATAACCAGCATCTGGTATTCTCTGTAGACAACAGTTCTATCGATCTATCAAGGAGAGAGACCAATGCGTCAAACCGCAACCTTCATCGCAAGCGCACTCATTGCTACTGCTGCGAACGCTGGAGTCATCGAAGTGGACTCCTTCCATCTTGGTGGGTTCTACGGCCCCGACGAGATGGGGATGCCCTCAGGTACTCCAGACAACGACATGTCGTTCCAGAACTACTTCATGGGACGCACGACCGTCGATGGATTCACAACAGAAGAACGCCGAACCTTCTTCGCGTTCGATCTTTCAGGTGTATTCGGCTCGATCGGTGAGGGCGAAACAATCGTCTCTGTGAGCTTCGAGTTCGAGCTCCTCTTCGGAGGCGTCATTGCCAACTTCACCGGAGGCGAGCCAGAGCATGTCACTTTCAGCTCGACCTCCACGCCGTACGAAGCGATCGCCGACCCCGGCGCGTTCGGAGTCACGCCCGAAGAGGTCTGGGACACACTCGGCACCGGAACCCCATACGCGGGATTCGACATCATCCCTGGCGGAACCCCTCCAGGACCGCACGCTGTGGACCTCGCGCCAGAAGCGATCATGGACATGGAGATGGCTGCGAGCATGGACGAAATCTTCGTGCTCTCAGGAAAGCTCGACACCTACGACCCCGCGATGGATGCGCTTTTCGAGTTTGTCTTTGGACTCAGCGACATCGTCGTCGATTCCATGCCGACCGGAATGCCTGTGCCAAAGCTGGTGATCACGACCGGACCAATCCCGTCACCATCGGCGCTCGCGATCCTGGGTTTGGGTGGTTTGCTCGGAGCCAAGCGTCGCCGCTGATCAGCGCTTTGTCTCAAGCGGCTTGATCTACTACCGCGTCGCTCTCAGCAGGACGCACAGCGAGCCTGCTCATATACCGGATCAGTGACCTAATCTTCACGGCTGTCTCACGCACCGAACATGAAGCATTGAGTGCTTGCGTTGCGTCCGCGGCCATCGACGAGAGCACTTCGTATCCGTATCCCGCACCGGATGCTCTGAGAGAGCCACACATTTTGAGCGCCACATCAAGGTCATCCGTCTTCAAGACTTCATTCAGTTGTGCGGCACACTTCTTAGTGAGTTCGAGATACTTCTCGAGTGATTCAGTTGTACATTGCGCGGCAGTCAGCGACGAATAGACTGGCTGTGTCCCGCAAAGCATCGATCCTTGCTCAAACACATCCCGAAGTGTGGACATCAACGGGACGAGCTGAACCGGCCTGGACATAATCGCATTGACACCAAGTCCAGAGAAGACATCCTCACGTTTGTGAGCAGACTCAGCTAGCACAATGATCGGTCCAGAATACCCGCATGTTCGCAAGCGGCTCACCGCTTCAGCGCCATCGACCTCATCCAGTGTATCTGAGAGCAGCACGAGATCATATGAATGGCCTTGCACCAAATCCGCGGCTTGTCCCATCGTCTCAGTGCTCTCGCACTTGAAGTTCGCGTTCTTCAACAACATGCTGATCGCGTTCGCTTCAAGCTCGTCATCATCGACATGCAGCGCTACCCGTTCATTCTTCCATGCAGAATCGGATTCGTCTGTCGCTTCCCTGATCCACACCTCCGGATCAACAAACAAGCGAGGCTGGATTTTTTCATCAAAGCGGATGCCTGTCCTGTGGACGACATTCTCGTAGTACTCACACCATTGTACTTTCCCATGCACAAGTGCAACCTCGCCGTCGTGCGTTATTAACTCGAGCGTGATCGGTGTAAGCCGATGAAGATAAACCCGCGTCGCTAGACCTGCGCCGCTGGCGCTGATGTTATATGTGACGATCGGGATCCGAACCTTCGAACCGCCTGGATGTTCAATAATCGCGTTCGCCTCCGGATATGCAGGACAAAACCGAGGATCTCGTCCATTCCAGGCGCGATGTGATGCGTCGTTGTCGTCAATACTGCCAAGTGATTGGACCAAATCTCCATTGGTGTCATCGCTCGACTTCGTTTGGCCATCACCTTGATTGGACGACATACGCTTCATACCTCTATGAAATTAAAATTCAACTCCACCAATATCGACACTCTCACGCACGGCAAAGTGTGTATAAGCATCAAAAAAACACAAATTTATGTAATATCACAACTGGTTCAGACTGTTGCTGGATATTTGCGCACAGTTTTCTGGGACAATTTGCCTAGGCCCAACTGGAGACGCCTAAGAGGACGCTCGTGACAACAAACTCCCCCAAATCTGGTGGGTCTTTTCAATCGATGTTGGTGGCCGCTATCATCTGTCCATGATCACGAGGTATGTACTCATTATCCTGATGCCGGCTCTTCTAGCCACGCTCGCAGTTGCTCAAGACAAGGATCGCGCTGACGCGGACGATATCAAAAACGCTCAGCAGTCCATCGAAGCTGGAGACGATTCCCTCCTCGGGATCCTCAACTTCTCCAAATACAAGTTCCGTGATCTCACCATCTACTGGGATAACGACGGCACCGTTCCCAACTTCATCGACGACACCGATCGTTACTACACCAACGCCAACGCGATCGAGCTCTCATTCAATCCAAGACTCGATCATGCACTCGCATCGCGTCTTGCGATCTCAGACGAAAAAGACCAACGCTTCGGGGTCGGAATCGCACTCAAGCAACGCATCTATACCCCTGCCAATATCTTGCTCCCGAACCCACCCGCCCGTGATCATCCCTACGCCGGACACCTTGCACTGGAGTTCTCATTCCAAAGAGCTGACAAGCATAAGCATGACCACTTCGGATTCAGTCTCGGCATGACCGGCCATACCAGCGGCGCCGAAACCATCCAAGGATGGATCCACAACACCTTCCCCGATGAAGACGATCCGCTCGGATGGAACACTCAAATTCCAGGAGAGCCCACCCTCAACTTTTCATTCACACGCACATGGAAATCCAAACCCGCCGACATCGCAGGATTGGAAATCCAAATGCTCCCCGCTGTGGGATTTGATGTGGGAACAGTGCTCGTCGATGCACGCACCTCGATGACACTCAGATTCGGGAAGCACCTCCCGGACGACTTCGGACCCGCGTCACTCCTAGGACACCGCGACCACACCGTCCGCACCAACGAAGCATCCGAATCCAACTGGTCTATCTACGCGTACACCAAGCTCGGCGTCGACGCGATTGCCCACGACATCTTCCTCGACGGCACCGTCTTCGCCGGATCACGCTCCGCGCAGCGCGAACCCCTCGTCGCGACCTTCACCTTCGGACTCATCGTGCAATACGAGAGCTTCTACTTCGGATGGTCCCAGAGCATCCAATCCGAACGCTTCGAGCTCCAGCCGGATCGCCAGACCTTCGGCTCCATCGTCCTCGGATGCTCATTTGATTGGTAAGCGTGAGATTTTGTTCCTGAACACGCGATCGAGAATCGCCTAAACTCGATCATGGATACCCCAGCCCACACCCTCGTCAGCGTCATCATGGGTTCGCAGTCCGATTGGCCCGATGTGATGGAGCACGCCGGCGCGATGCTTGAGCAGCTTGCGATCCACCACGAGGTCAAGGTCGTCTCCGCGCACCGCACCCCAGACCTGCTCGTCGAGCACGCAAAGGGTGCACGCGAGCGCGGGATCGAGGTCATCATCGCCGGCGCTGGAGGCGCCGCTCATCTCCCAGGGATGGTCGCGTCCATGACCTCGCTCCCAGTCATCGGCGTCCCCGTCATGTCCAAAGCACTCAAAGGCATGGACTCGCTCCTCTCGATCGCGCAGATGCCTGCAGGCGTTCCAGTCGCGACCGTCGCGATCGGGAAAGCCGGCGCCAAGAACGCCGCGATCCTCGCCGCGTCGATCCTGAGCAACAAGTACCCCGACATCAGAACCGCACTTGATCAGTTCCGAAGCGAGCAGACCCAAGCCGTCCTCGACAATCCAGATCCGCGATCATGAATCCGAATCCAGACACCAAATCAGTCGGGATCATCGGAGGCGGACAGCTCGCGCAGATGCTCGCACAATCAGTCCATCATCTCGGGATCAAGTGCACCGTCCTGGATCCAAACGAGCACTGCTGCGCCACCAACGAAATCGGACAATGCGCGCAGATCGTTGCCTCTTACGATGATCATGAAGCGCTCCTCAAGCTCGCGCAGACCAACGATGTGGTGACCTACGAGTTTGAGAATGTTCCGGGACAAGGCGCCGCGCTCATCGCAGAACACTCAACGATCCATCCCAACCCCAAAGCGCTCAGCGTCTCGCAAGACCGACTCAGCGAACGATCGATGTTCACCAATCTCGGAATCGATGTGCCTCCATATAAACAGATCGACTCGCTCGAAGACCTGAGTGCCGCGCTCGAATCCCTCGGCGCACCAGCGATCCTCAAAGCACGCACGCTCGGATACGACGGCAAGGGACAGGTCCTCATCAGCGACCCCTCCAAAGCACAAGAAGCATGGAACACACTCGGAGGAGTCCCCGCGATCCTCGACGGATTCATCGAGTTTGAGCGAGAGCTTTCCATCATCGCGACGCGCGCCGCCGATGGTTCGATCGAGTACTACCCGCTTTCCGAGAACATTCATCGCGGCGGGATCCTGCGCCTCACCAAAGCGCCCGCCCGTAACATCGACGACAGTGTCGCTCAGCAAGCACGCACAGCGATCGAGTCGATCTTGAAGCACTTCGAGTATGTCGGAACGCTCGCCGTGGAGTACTTCCAGATCGGATCGGGTCCAAGCGCCAAGCTCCTTGCCAACGAGATCGCGCCGCGTGTGCACAACACAGGACACTGGACAATCGAGGGCGCGAAAACCAGTCAGTTCGAGAACCACATGCGAGCCGTGCTTGGAATGCCGCTCGCGAGCGCTGATCCGATCGGACACAGCGCGATGATCAACCTGATCGGGAACGAGCCACGCCCCGGCGCACTCGACGCGATGCCCCAAGCCCACATCCACCTCTACGGCAAAGAACCACGAGCCGGACGCAAAATCGGACACATCACGCTCAACGCGCCGAGCGAATCCCAGCTCGACGCGATGCTCGAACGCTTCACGCGCATCGTGGGATAAAGCTCATTCAAACACACTCGTGAGCACCTTCATCTGTGCATTCGAGATTCCGAGCCGATCAATCTGTGATCGTGACTTGAAACTGCGATCCCGTGTAGAAATCTCATCGAATCGATACACATCGAATCGAACTATCCGATGCGTCGTCTGATGCACAAATGAATCAATCAGTTCCGCAGTATCCCCGATTTCCTCAGTAGTGGGGGCGCGATCCTCCCGCTCGATCGTCGGGACCTGCCACATCCGCGCCCACAGCCCGTCCTCGCCGCGCTGTTCCATGAGCACGCGATCCTTGCTGTCAATGCATACCACTGAAGCACAGAACAACTCCTTCCGTTTGGCACGAGGTTTGGGTGGAGGGACCGATTCCGTTGTTCCCGCATCAAACGCTTTGCAGTGCTTCTGCACAGGACACTGATCACAGCGGATCCGCTTGGGAGTGCACACCGTCGCGCCCAGTTCCATCAGCGCCTCGTTGAGCACGCCCGGCTCTTCGCTCGCCTCGACCAACTCCGTCGCATTTTCCCACGCCCACTTCACTGTCTTGGGATCATTCTGCTGATCCGGATTGTTGTGCAGTCGTTGCATCACACGAACCACATTCCCGTCCACCAACGGCTCCCGATCTCCATACACCATCGAAGCAATCGCCCCAGCGGTATACCTTCCTATCCCTGGCAGCGCACACAAGGACTCTACATCGCGAGGAACCTCGCCATCATGCTGCTCGACGATTGCTTGAGCGCACGCATGGAGCATCCGCGCACGCCGGTAATACCCCAATCCTGACCACTCACTGAGCACATCCGCTTCATCCGCGTTTGCGAGATCCTCGATGCTCGGAAACCGTTCCAAGAACGGCTCAAACTTCTCCAGCACCCTCGACACCTGCGTCTGCTGAAGCATCAACTCGCTCACAAGCGACATATACGGATCGCGAGGCTCAAACCTCCAAGGCAGATCCCTCGCCGCGTGAGCAAACCACGACTCCAGCGCCGTGCTGATGGATTTCGCTCGACGACGATCAGCCATCGACATCTCCCAGTGCGCGAGCGATCTGATTCTTGAGCGTCCCCCATCTGGTCTGCTCAGTGAAACACACCGAGATGAAGGCGCTGTGGACGAGCACATTGGTCACCCCGTCGCATCCGATGATCGCCGCCGCGAGCGGATCGTCCGATCCTTTGGACACATCGAAGCACGAGACGATGCGTCCCGGAGCCGGATCAACAATCAGCTTCCGCGCCAGTGGGTTCGGGGTCGTCTCGACTTGTGTGATCGTGTATCCCAATGAACTCTTCCCAAAGTGGTTCTTTCGTGCGTTCCAAGCCGCTTTGTGCAAGCATTTCAATCATGAATCGGTTAGAATCGCCCAAAGCGCGGAGCCGCTTCCGCGCCCCTGTTCCAACGCCAGACCCCTAAGGGTAGCCCGTGGGATTGTTCGATCGCATCCAGGACCTGATTAGCCGACTCAGCGCCTATGCGCCGTGGGAAGTTCTCGTCGAGCTGCTCATCATCTGGATCGTCGTCTACGCGATCATCCGCTTTCTCCAAGGCACTCGAGCAGCCCGCGCGATCAAAGGACTGATATTCGTCCTTATTGTCGGAACCCTCGTCGTGCGAGTTGTCGGAGACGATACTTTCGCGCGTCTGACCTACCTCTACGACCGCGTCCTCGCGGGTTTCGCGCTGGCGCTCGTCGTGATCTTCCAGCCCGAACTCCGCAGAGCGCTCATTCGGCTCGGAGAAACCAGACTCTTCAGCGCCTCTGAACAAGGCGCCGCCGCAATCGCCGCGCAGCTCGCGCCTGCGTGTGTATTCCTCTCCAAGGCACAGTTCGGCGCCATCATCGTCATCGAACGACGCGTTGGTCTCAAATCCGTCACCGAGGGGGGTACCGATCTCGACGCGAAACTGACCTCCTCGCTCATCCAGACCATCTTCCATCCCGGTTCGGCGCTCCACGACCTCGCCGTGGTCATCCGCGCCGATCGAATCCAAGCCGCGGGTGTACAGCTCCCGATGGCCAGCGCAACAGAGATCACCGATCAGTCATTCGGATCGCGCCACCGTGCCGCGATCGGAGTCACCAAGGACTCCGATGCGTTGGTCCTCGTGGTCTCAGAAGAATCCGGACACATCCGCATCGCTCAGCGTGGACAGTTGTCGGATCCAATCGATCGGGATCAACTCGAAGACACCCTTCGTAATCTGCTCGGACATCCCGACGAAACTGAAAAGCCGGCATTCCCAGAATCCAAAGCGGACGATCCCGATGCGGGATTCGTCGAAGAGGTCACCAAACCAGCGCCGACCGGAACGATTTCCGAATCATCGCAGCCGACCAAAGACGATGATCAAAGGGAGGCTTCGTAATGGCATCAGCCTCCAAAGCGCCATCCCGATTCTGGTCGCAGATCCGATCAATCATCGTCGTCACCTTCCTGACCCTGCTGATTTGGCTCCTCGCCGAGTCACGAATGGTCCAGACACGAACAATCGAACTGCAGATCGTCCTCGTCGGCAATACCCAAGACCCCGAGCACCAGTTCGTCGTGCGACCAGCATCCTCGGATGACTGGATCTCCTCAGTCAACATCGAACTCGAGGGATCGCTCGCATCACTCGACGCCGCGCCGCGCGAGATGCGAGGGCGTATGCAGATGAATGTGGGTGAGCAAATCCCGGCGCGCACCGGAACCCATGATCTCGACATCCGCTCAATCCTCCGCGACACACCAGCGATCAAAACCAGCGGGGTCTCCATCGGATCCGTCTCGAGCGACTTCGTCATCGTCGAAGTCGACGAGCTCGTCGCGCTCGAGCTCCCTGTCCGCGTAGACATCCCCGCAAGCGTGGCGCTCGACGGCACTCCACGCGCGATCCCTCAGACAGTCCGCATCACAGGACCAAGCTCCATCATCGGCACACTCGAAGGACGCGAACTCATCGCCGCTCCCGATACCTCGCTCATCGCCGCACTGACTCCAGGTCGTCTCGAGACCATCCCCAATGTCGCGATCAATATGCCTGTCCAAAGCGACTCTTCACTCCCATTGGGTTGGGTCCCTGTCCTCTCACCTTCAAGAGCTGATATCCGTCTGACTGTCCGTTCACTGACTCAGAACACCACGATCGATCGTCTCCCGATCCAGATCCTGCTGGCGCCAGGAGAAGTCGGACGCTGGAATGTCACGCTCGATCCAGGATCCGAGGACCTCGTCGGCATCCAGCTCTCAGGTCCGGCGGATCTCATCACCCAGATCACCGAATCCGAGATCACCCCATCAGCCGTCCTCTCCCTGTCATTTCAGGATCTGGAGCGTGCGATCACCTCCAAATCCGTCGAAATTCTGGGTCTCCCAAGCGGAGTCGAGGTTATCACAGAACTCCCAGAAGTCGGATTCACAATCACACCAGCCGAAGCTCAGAGCACCGATCCCGCGACGACCACCCCCTGAGCGGATCGGAGCGTGAGAAATGAGCGAAGAATTGCCAATTCTCCGCGCTCGAATCCTCCACAATTCAATGACTTCCGACTTGAGTCGTCCTACCCTTTGGACCCCATTGTCCGCACCGGAGCAGGCAATCGGTGACCGAAAAACCTCCAAGATAGAACAGTCCGCAATCATCGATTGTGAACGATCAGGGAGCCAACCGTGAAGATCAAGACCGACGAAATCGTCAGCGTCATCAAGCAAGAAATCGAAAGCTTCTCCTCACAACTCGAGATCTCCGAGGTCGGACGAGTCGTCGAGGTTGGTGACGGGATCGCCCGTATCTACGGGCTCTCCAAAGCCAAGGCTTCCGAACTCATCGAGTTCCAGACCTCCACCGGCGCTGTCATGGGTCAGGTCATGAACCTCGAAGAAGACACCGTTGGTGCGGTGATCTTCGGCGACTACCTCTCAGTCAAGGAAGGCGACACCGTCAAGGCGACCGGGAACCTCCTCTCCGTGCCAGTCGGTGAAGCCATGCTCGGACGCGTCGTTGACCCGCTCGGTCGTCCGCTCGACGACGGCGCTGAGATCAACGCAACCGAATCTTCCATGGTCGACATCATCGCGCCAGGCATCGCGGCTCGTCAACCAGTTCACGAACCACTCCAGACCGGTATCAAAGCGGTCGACGCAATGATCCCTGTTGGTCGTGGTCAGCGTGAGCTCATCATTGGTGACCGTAAAACAGGAAAGACCGCGGTCGCGATCGACGCGATCATCAACCAGAAGCAGTTCTGGGGAACCAAAGACGCTGTGGTCTGTGTGTATGTCGCTGTGGGTCAGAAAGAATCCACTGTTGCCGGCGTCGTGGACACACTCCGCGAATCAGGCGCCATGGACTACACCATTGTCGTCAACGCGGGATCGTCCGACCCCGCTCCGCTCCAGTACATCGCGCCATACTCCGGCACCGCGATGGGTGAGCACTTCATGTGGTCCGGCAAGGAAGAAGGCAAGACCCTCTCCAACGGCAACCCATACCCCAAGCACGTCCTCTGTGTCTACGACGACCTCTCCAAGCAAGCGGTCGCCTACCGCCAGCTCTCACTGCTCCTCCGCCGTCCTCCAGGTCGCGAAGCATTCCCGGGTGACGTCTTCTACCTGCACTCACGCCTCCTCGAGCGCTCCACCAAGCTCTCCGACGAGAACGGCGCTGGTTCACTCACCGCGCTCCCGATCATCGAAACCCAAGAAGGCGATGTTTCCGCTTACATCCCAACCAACGTGATCTCGATCACCGACGGCCAGATCTACCTCGAACCAGAACTCTTCTTCTCCGGCGTGCGTCCGGCGATTAATGTGGGTATCTCGGTCTCCCGCGTGGGTGGTGCCGCTCAAGTGAAAGCAATGAAGAAGATCGCCGGCTCCCTGCGTCTCGACCTCGCGGCATACCGCGAACTCGAAGCGTTCGCACAGCTCGGTACCGATCTTGACAAAGCAACCCAAGCACAGCTCGATCGCGGTGCTCGCATGGTTGAACTGCTCAAGCAGCCTCAGTATGTGCCATTCAATGTCATCGATCAGGTCATCTCGATCTACGCAGGAACCAAAGGCTTCCTCGACGATGTCGCGATCGAGAATGTCGCGAAGTTCGAGAAGGACATGCACGAGTACTTCCGCACTTCAGGCAAGTCCGTCTGGGATTCGATCAACGAAGCAAAGGCACTCAACGACGACAACGAACCAAAGCTCGTCGAAGCCCTCAAGAACTTCAAAGCCGGCTGGAACGGATAAAGCTCATCGCAAAATTTCATACATTCAAAGCCGCCCACGAGGGCGGTTTTTTTCTTGAGCTGATCTGCAGTTGTGGTATAACAAGCAAGCAACCAGATATGAAAGGCGATTCAATGAACCAAAAATCTTATTCACTTCTGTCCTTGGTGTGGATTGGAATGTCTTTTGTCAGTGAGGGAAGAGCTCAAACATGTGATCCAGAGCGTGTAGCGGGCAATGATCTTGGATTTGGGCAAGCCCATGTCGCGGTTGAAGGAAATATCGCCGTTGCAACTAGTTCCCAAGCAAACTTCGGGGTGTCGATCATTGATATCTCAGACCCAATGAGCCCAACGGTATTAACACAGATGACGGAAGATTCCGGTATCGGCGGTGTGTTGATCCAAGATGGTATTGCGTATGTCGTAGACGTTGATCGGGTTGATGGCACAAACTTCGTGAGTGTGCGGTCAATCGATCTTTCCAATCCATCAGTTCCGACAGTAATCGATACCGAATTGGCAACTATGAATGGTTATGTAACCACTGGTTCAGATATCGCATTGAACGGATCTTATCTTTCCGTCCGAGAGCCAGGCGGGATGAGTTGGTTTGAGTTGGGAGGCTCTGGAATTATCAATGCAATTTCACGCTACCCTTTCTTTCCAGAAGAACGAGGTTTGGAGGCCGGCTTGGTGTCCTTCCGAGACGGATTTGTGCGTACGGTGCACAATACTTCTGGCGGCCGAGAGCTCCGCTACTTTCGCTACGATGAGTTTGGCTCAGAAGTGGTTGAAGACGAAACTTTTATCACAGATGTCGCGGTCCAGACCATTGGTGCGTCTGGGGATCGTGTCTTTGTTGCGTACAGTAATCGCATGTTTGAGGAATACGAACTGGTCGGTTCAGAGTTGATGTATGTCCGATCAGCGTTGCTTTCCAAAGATGCATCATCTTTAAACCAGATCAAGATTGAAGGCGATGTGGCGATGATATCTGGCTCAGTCGATATTCTTGTTCTGAGTATCGATCCGCTCAGCCCAATTGCAGAAATGGCATCGATCAAAACACTTCCTGGGCATCTCAACGGGTCGCAGACGACCGGATTGGACTACGCTGACGGATTCGCTTATCTTGTTGGACACCGTAGCTTTGATGTTGTCAATGTAGATTCTTGTGTAGCAGTTTCTTGTTTCGCGGATTTTAATGATGACGGAAACCTCAACTTCCTCGACATCTCCGCCTTCCTCGCCGCCTTCGGGAAGCAGAATCCCATCGCCGACTTCGAGCCCGACGGCAACTTCAACTTCCTCGACGTCTCCGCGTATCTCGCCGCATTCGCGGCTGGATGCCCATAATCCGGCCAATCCAAGTTTGCGGTTGTATTCGCAGCCGCATCCATTAAAATAGTCCCGCACGGCCGTCACCAAAGCGGGGTTCATCATGCCAATCAAATCCACCATCGCCGCGCTGCTTGTTTGCACGACCAGCGCCATCGCGCAGCACCAGCTCCCGATCAAACAAGTCGCCGCGCCTCCTTCGGACATCTTGAACGGCCGCGTCCAACTCCCAGAGTTGTCAAAGCTCGCCGAGCGTTCAACCTCCGCGCTCCTTCCAGTCAAACTCGAGCTCAACCAAGGCGTCTGGTCGTGGTCCACGCCGATCACCCTCACCGATCGCCCCGCGCGCATCGTCCTGCTCCCCGAATCCCCAAACGCGTGGGGTCATCAGCTCATCACACCCAGCGCAAGACTCATCGACCAATCCCGCATCGAGCAAGGCACAAGCCCACTCGCATGGATCAATCAAGACCGGATGTTCGAGCACATGACCATCCAGCCCACTCAAGCGCCCGCTGAGTACACACTCTCCATCACTTCCGACCACGAAGCACAGGGATACATCCTCCTCGACCACGGCCCAGAAGTCGAGCTCACCTCCCAACCCACAACACGCTCCACACTCCAGAACCACCCGATCTCCATCAAGTCCTCATTCAACAACGCCACACTGACCAACCTCCGAGCAGAGATCCGCTCTCCATCCGGATTCATCTTCAACGAACAGTCCAACACCGACACCATCACCTTCGTCCCCCAAGAAGCCGGCCCCTACAGCGTTCGCATCATCGCCACAGGAACACAAGACCAACAACCAGTCGTCCGCACCACCCAGCACCTTATCGACGCCGCGCCAGAAGCGATGCCGCTCAAGCAACCAACACTTGTTGCAGACAATGCCGCGATCCGTTTCCAGTTCACTCCAGACAACGCGAACCGCCACACCATCCTCGCCGCCGAAGTCTGGGCAGCGGAGTGGGGGATGCAAGACGATCAACCAGTCCCAGTCGCATGGATCTCCTCCATCGTTGACAACACCCGCACGCTCACGCTCGACAAGCGCTGGATCACCCAAGCACAGGTCGACCCCTCAACCATCGAGCTCCGCAACATCCGCCTCCACGACATCGACACCTTCGTACCACTCGAAATCATCGATCGCATCCAGACACCGATCGCGGAACTTAAACTCTCAGAATCCACTACAGCTCCCAACGAAACCATGCTCACCGGATCGCCGGGCCCAACGATTACCTCGCAGCACATCCCAACCGCCGGAGTCACCAACGGACCGGGACACCGACTCATGCTCGTCCACGGCTACTGCACCGACGCCACCCCCTTCACCATCAGCCACTTCTCCGGAGACCTCGCGCTCTTCGAAGACTTCGAGCAGAGCCGATCGCACAACACCTTCGCGCTCGAGATGCTCAACCAAGCAGCGCCTATGAAATCCTTCGGAGTCGTCGGACACTCTCAAGGCGGAATGGCCGCACTCCACCTCTACACCTACTACTGGAGCGGACTCGACTGGGCGCGCGGGAACCGACTCATCCAATCCGTCGGCGCGCCCTACCAAGGCACCGCGCTCGCCGGGAACGCCGCAATCCTCGGAGACATCTTCGGATTCGGATGCGGCGAGAACCCCGACATGACCTACACCGGAGCCGCGAACTGGGTCTCGCTCATCCCGACCTGGGCGCGCGATGATGTGTACTACTACACCACCTCCTTCGAAGACGGCTTCGGATTCGATTACTGCAACATCATCACCGACATCCTCCTCTCCGATCCCGACGACGGCGTCATCGAACGCTCCGCCGGACAACTCCCAGGCGCTAACAACATGGGACATCTCGAAGGATGGTGCCACACCGCAGACATGCGCGATCCAGGACAGTGCACCGATCAATCGCGCAACGCGATTATGAACCAGGAGGCCAAGCGATGAACCGAATCACACCAATCATCCTCCTCGCAACTTTGGCAACCTCATCCGCGCACGCCCAAGAGTTCTGCGCGTTAACCAACGAGTTCATCCCCGACGACTCAACCATCGGCGTCTCGCTCCCAATCAGCGTCGATGTCTCCCCAAACGAATCCATCGCCTCCGTCGAGCTCGCGCTCAACATCGCCCACGGCTGGGTCGGTGACCTCGTCGTCACTCTTGAGTCTCCCGATGGCACAACCATCACCATCCTCGACCGCCCCGGAATCCCATCCTCCGGATTCCCCGGCCCATTCGGATGCGGAGGACAAGGCGTCGATGCCACCTTTTCCGACAGCGCCAGCAGCCCTGCCGAGACCGCGTGCACCCCGAACCAGTTCCCTATCATCGCCGGCGACCTCGTCCCGCTCATGCCCATGAGCGCCTTCATCGGAGAGCACGCAGCAGGTCAATGGATTGTCAAAGTCTCCGACGAATCCAGCTACGACTTCGGGATCGTCCTCGACGCCTGCCTCTCCATCACCACCAACATCGACTGCGCGCCCGACCTCACGGGAGAAGGCGACCTCAACTTCCTCGATGTCTCCGCATTCCTGAGCGCGTTCGCGAACCAAGAACCCATCGCCGACTTCGCACCCGACAACAACTTCAACTTCCTTGATGTCAGCGCGTTCCTCGAACAGTTCGCATCGGGTTGTCCTTAAAACGCTCGCGTGAACAAGAACTCCCTGTCTATCCATTGAGCGCATCAGTTCCGAGAGAATGAGTATTTTCAATGTGATCCTCCACCATCATCTTGTATGCTGGAACTGATTGAAATACCCAAACCGTCACAGGAGGACACCATGAATATCACATTGAACCGTTTGATCATCGCATCAACACTCGCCGCAGCCGCCGCTACGACGCACGCACAAGATTACTCCAACACCCTCGGAGATCCCGGATTCACTGGTTCCTATGTCGCTGGTCTCACAATCCACGACGACGGCTCAGGTGAATCACTCTTCGCCGTCGGATCATTCAACATCGCGGGTGGAGTCGGCGGAGGGTCACAAATCGCACGCTGGGACGGATCGGCGTGGCAACCCGTCGGCGCCGGACTCACCGGCGGATACACCAACGCTGTAAAAGAGTTCCAAGGCGACCTCATCGCCGCCGGATACTTTGACTCCGCGAGCGGCGTCGCCGGTTCCGCCAAACTCGCGCGCTGGGACGGCACCAACTGGAACTCCATGGACGCGCAGTCCGAAATTTTCCTCAACTCGTTCTGGGATCTCGAAGTCTACGATGACGGCATCACCGGTGAACAACTCTACATCGCCGGAAACTACGGCGACCTCAACGGCAACGGCGCACTCGACCACATCGCCAAATGGGACGGTACCAACTACTCCGCAGTCGGAGGAACCATCGGTGGAGCCGTGCCCCTCATCGTCCTCGACCTCCACCAAGCAGACCTCGGAAGCGGCAACCTCCTCTACGCCGGAGGACGCTTCCTCACATTCGGAGGAACCGCCGCACTCAACATCGCACAATGGGACGGCACTTCATGGTCCGCGATGGACCTGGGAGTCTCACGCACATCAGGATTCGCACAAGTCCTCCACATGACCAACTGGGACGACGGATCAGGTGAAGCCCTCTATGTCGGCGGACGCTTCAACCTCGCCGGAGGCGCATCAGTCTCCACCAACATTGCGAAATGGGACGGCATGTCATGGTCGTCCATGGGCGATGGATTCAATGGCGATGTCCAAGAACTCGTCACCTTCGACGACGGCTCCGGAGAAACCCTCTACGCACTCGGAAACTTCACCGAATCAGGCACCACCCCAATCGCAGGCGTCGCGAAATGGAACGGCTCATCATGGGAAGCCATGAGCGACTCCGTCGACGGCAGCATCTTCACCGGAATCGTCTACGACACCGGAGAAGGTGAGTCACTCATCATCGGTGGAGGATTCGGAGAACTCGACGGCGTCGCAGCCAACTTCGTCGTCGCACTCCTCCCAGCAGCCTGCGCCCCAGACCTCACCGGAGAGGGGGACCTCAACTTTCTCGATGTCTCCGCGTTCCTCACCGCATTCGGGAACCAAGACCCAGTCGCCGACTTTGTACCAGACGGGAACTACAACTTCCTCGATGTCAGCGAGTTCCTGGCGCAGTTCTCAGCTGGTTGTCCATAACCCTAATCAAGCAAAAACAAGTACATAAAGGAGCGGGCCAAAATCCTCGGCCCGCTCTTGTTTTTGCCGTACAATGTCCCACCAATGAACTGGATCAGCCAACAACCATCACTCTCCAAGCTCCGCAACACCGTCGTCTGCGTCACAGGCGGCGCCGGATTCATCGGAGGACACCTCACCGACGCGCTCATCAATCTCGGCGCGCGTGTCACCGTCATCGACGACCTCTCAAACTCAAACGCCGGACACATCGCCTCACTCGTCGAATCCAATCCAGAACAAATCCGCTTCATCCAAGGCTCCATCCTCGATCCAATCTCGCTCGGAGCCGCCGTCGAAGGTGCGCAGTACATCTTCCACCTCGCCGCACTCGGATCAGTCCCCAAATCTGTCGAAGACCCCGCACGAACCTGGGTCGTCAACGCGACCGGAACCATGCGCGTCCTCAGCGCCGCTCAGAAAGCCGGCGCCTCCCGTGTCATCTACTCCGCGTCCTCTTCCGCCTACGGCGACAACCCTGCGCTCCCAAAACAAGAATCACAGGCGCCTGAACCAGAATCCCCCTACGCCGCCGCCAAACTCGCCGGAGAATCGCTCTGCCGCTCCTGGGCAAACTGCTACGGGATCGACACCGCGTGCCTCCGCTACTTCAATATCTTCGGCCCAAGACAAGCCGCCGACTCCGCATACGCCGCCGTCATCCCCGCGTTCCTTAAGTGCTACCTCAACAATCAACCACCAACCATCTTCGGAGACGGCAAACAAACTCGTGACTTCACGCATGTCTCCAACGCCGTATACGCAAACCTCCTCGCCGCCGCGTTCGATCAACCAATCAAAGGCGAAGTCTTCAACATCGGAGCCGGACAACAAACCTCTGTCAATCAACTCGCGACCAAGCTCAGTGAGCTGGTCAATGCCCAGAACATCGACCCCGTTCATCAACCAGAGCGAGTGGGGGAGGTCCGCGATTCATTCGCTGACACCTCCAAAGCCGAGTCACAACTCGGATACAAACCAATCACCACGCTTGAGGAAGGTCTAGCTTCAACCACCCTCTGGTATAAAGACCAGCACGAGCACACCAAAGATCACGCGTCATGACGAAAACGATCGCATACATCGTGGACACCATCGGTGCGCTGTGGGTCCTGTGCACGCTCGTACTCCGCTCTGGACTGAACTTCTCTTCGCCGTACTGGAAGTGGAGAATGAACACCGCATTCCCTGAGCATGATCCCGCGTCCCAGCAGCAGAGCAAGCGTCATCTCGCACTCGAATACGCCCGTTGGGCACACCGAATCCGCCGTTTGCGCTAAAATTGTGGCCCAAACAGCCCGATACACTCGATTCCATATATCGTGACCCATTACCGTATACACTTATGAACCAAGTCGATGGGGTCTTTCAGCATCGACAATATCACCAAGAAAACCGCACGCAAGAACAGAGCCAACATCATGAGCGAACAAAACAACACCTCCTTCGCACACGCATTCCTCCCAGGACTTATCCTCGGCCTCATCATCGGTGCAGTCGCAGGCGCCTTTGTTCCTGACATGATGAGCGCCAACAAGATCAAGGTCGATCCCGCACACGCAGGCGGACCTTCCCATCGTGACATGGACAACATGATTGACGATGCAGCAGAAACTGCTGACGACGCGATCGACAATATGGAAGACACCGCCGAAGATTTGGTCGATGATGCAGAAGCAGCCGCTGAAGACCTCATCGACGACGCGGAAGAGAACCTCCCAGACTCGCCGTAATCAGCTCGGCATGTCATCGGACTTCAACGCCATTCTCGCCCAGCACGCCAAGACCACCCAACTTTTAGGTGTGGACTTTCTCCCTGTAGGCACCCCACCGAACGAACTCCTGCAGAGCGAACAAGCGCCACAAATCCCAGATCATCCTGGTGTCGAACCACAACTTGTGACCAGCTCGACAATCGAAGCCAAACCCTCACAACCGGACTTCGCACTCAAGGCGCATGCACCTGTCGCGAGCAGCGAGTCCATCCGCGAAGCATACGAATCGCACTCCGATCCGCAATCCAAACTTGACGCACTCCGCGAGAAGTACATCACCGATGCACCGCACGCGCAGTTCATCACCTCCTTCAACAACATCGTGTTCGGAGAAGGCGATCCCCAAGCCGAGCTCATGTTCGTAGGAGAAGCACCCGGACAACAAGAAGACGAGACCGGACGCCCATTCGTCGGACGCGCCGGACAACTGCTCGACAAGATGATCATCGCGATGGGACTGAGCAGAGAGTCGGTCTACATCGCCAATGTCCTCAAAACACGCCCCCCAAACAACGCGACTCCGACCCAAGACGAAGCCGCGGCGTGCGCGCCATACCTCTACGAACAAATCCGAATCGTCAACCCAAAGGTAATCGTCACCCTCGGACTCCCAGCGACTCACCTCCTGCTCGGAACCACACAGCCGATGCGATCACTCAGAGGAAGCTTCCACACCTTCCCATCCACAAATACTCCGATTGATCTTCCTCAGATCGATCTGATGCCGACCTACCACCCCGCGTATCTGTTGCGTTCATACACCGAGGACAACCGACGCAAAGTCTGGTCAGATCTGACCGCCGTGATGGAACGCTTGGGTCTCAATAAGACCTGAGAGTTGCCCTCAAACAAAGCCTAAATCCGCTGTCGCAAGAAGTTGACTATTTTTACAAACTCAGAGCAACCGCACCAAAGCCGCATGCGAACATCATGCTGTGCATCTCGCACTGGGATTTGGTTCTCAAATCCCTGCACCAATCAAGACTGTTCAGCACGATCGAAGATGATCCATTGAATATCGCTGTATGGTCTGTTCCCTCCCGACCCCCACGAGACTCGGCGTTTGGCCTTAGTGCTGGACGCCGGGTTTTTTCTGACCCGCATTTCATCTGCTCTAGAACCATTCAAAAAAAACCACGCTCTCGCGTGGTTCAAGTGTTCAGATGTGATCAAGACTCAAGGCTCGAGGTCTTCCGCCTTCGCGTTGGAGTAATCAATCACAGTTGATGGATCCAACTTCTCAATCTTCGTGAGTTCCCATGGGACCTTCCCGCCCCAGTTGACCACAAAGTCAAACATGACCTTGTCACCTACTTCAAATCCATCGAGACTAACACCCTCAGCGAGCGGGAACTCCATCTTCATCGAGCGCATCCCAGGAATCCCATCCGGAGTCATCGCGATGGTCCCGTCATCCTTCTTGAAGTCAGGAATCTGCACATGCCGAATCTGAGGGTGCGTCTTGGTATCCCCATCTTCAGGAATGAACTTAAGCTCACCGATGATCCCTTCATAGAGATCAACCCTGACCTCTTGAGCGGTTTCAGAGCCGTGGTCGTGACCCTCATGATCATGCCCGTCATGGTCATGTCCACTGTGATCGTGAGCATCTTCTTTGTTGTTGCTTGTTTCAACGCAGCCACCCAATGCAAACGCACCGATCGCCAAACCCGCAAGAGAAATCCGCAGTGTGTCACGCAAGCTGTTCATCGAGAACTCCATTCAAGTTGTCTTGTGTGCTGCTCGCTCAAGCGAGCGCCGATCACGACTTGGAAATCGAGAGGTACTGCTCGACCGATCCAAGATCAGGTGAGATGTCGTTGGTGAAGACCATGTTCCAAGTCTTGCCCTGCTCGCAAACAGCGATCTTCGCGGCTTTCTCGCGCGAGTACCACATGCGTCCACCACGAACATACGAGTGCATACGCTGACGACGCATGCGCTGAGCACGAGCGAGCGAACGCTTGATGTCCGGATCACGACGCATCATGCGGACAATCGTGTCACACGCCGCCTTGTTCGCGGGAACCTTGTCAATCGTGAGGGTAATCGTGTCGCCGGCGGAGAGTGTGTCGATCATGGCTAGTTCCTGTTTAATACAGTCCTATCACAGCGCCGATCAGCTCGCACGCCGAGGTTGAGTCATTCTTGCCCCGCCCAATCTGAGCAGGACGAGAAGTTTAGCCCCGAATCCCAAGGAATCCAATTCATGCACCCCTAGAGTCTTACCGACCCCATAGCCGACGCAGTTCCGTATGAGCGTCCACGACCCGATTCATCCGACTCCAATCCGGAGACCCCATATGACCGACCAGCCGCAACAACCAGAGCAACCAGTCTTTGATCCAAACGCAGTTCACCAACAAAGCCCTAAAATTCGCAAGGTCCGCGGAGTCCCACTCCCCGCCAAGGACCCGCAAGGCAACCAGGTCGTCATGCTCGGACTCACCGACGCACAGCAAATCTCCCCGAAAATGGTCGTCACCCATCCCGCGTTCCAGCAGGTCATCCCCCTCCTCGATGGTTCAAAGACCATCGATCAGCTCGTCGAGCAAGTTGGGAATGGCCTTGAACGCCCAATGCTTGAGAACCTCGTCGCCCAGCTCGATGACGCCGGATTCCTCTTCGGTCCAGTCTTCGATGAAATGCAAACCCAAATGCACGCGCAGTTCGACGCATCGGATCTCCTCCCTCCAGGCGCGACCGCTCAGTTCGCCGACATGCTCGTCATGCAAGAGCACGGTGAAGACACCACAGACGAACAAAAATCCTCAGAAGGTCCCGCAAAGCTCCGCGAAGTGATGGATAAATGGATTGACGACGCGCTCAAGGAAGTCGAAAGCCCCGCCTTTGACACCCTCCCCAAAGCCATCGTCGCGCCCCACATCGACTACGCACGCGGCTGGATGAACTACGCCAATGTCTACGGCCGACTACGCACCGTCGATCGACCAGACCGCGTCATTATCCTCGGAACCAACCATTTCGGACAATCCACAGGAGTCTGCGGCTGTAATAAAGGATACGAATCCCCGCTTGGAGTGTGTCAGTTCGATTCCGACCTCGCCGACGCGCTCAAATCAAAGCTCGGCGAAGAGAACGCCTCCAAACTCTTCGAAAACCGCTACGACCACGAAAACGAGCACTCTATCGAGCTCCACATGCCGTGGATCCAGCACATCTTCGGACAAGACGATGCAGGGAACTACCCCAAAGTCTTCTCGGCGCTCGTCCACGACCCAGTTGTCAACTCCGGCGCCTCGTACGACGGCACAGGACTCGATCTTGATCCATTCGTCGAAGCACTCCAAACAGCCGTTTCCGATCTCCCAGGAAAGACCCTCATCATCTCCAGCGCCGATCTCTCGCATGTGGGACCCGCATTCGGAGACAACCAAGCCCTCGCCGGAGAAGACGAAGCCGCCGCCGCGTTCCGCACCAAAGTCGCAACCCACGATCACGAGATGCTCAAGCTCTTTACAGAGAAGAAGATCGATGACCTCATCGGATCCATCAGCTGGCAGCAAAACCCAACCCGCTGGTGCTCGCTCGGGAACATGACCGCAACCATGCGGATCACCAACCCCGAGAAGGTCGAACTCCTGAACTACGCCGCCGCGATGGACCCCAACGGGACCGCCTTCGTCTCCAGCGCCGCACTCGCGATGTTCTAAATACTGAGTTCCAGAGCGGCTCGACCCAATCCGTACAAACACAACCGTTTGTCACACGACTGTCACAACCTCACACAAGCCCGCATCTCGGGCTCGATTTCATCGTATGGTGGGCACAGGCAAACCGGTTGAATACCATCCTGCCCACGCCGCACTACCGTGCCGCGCCATCCGAACCTGATCCGAACCGGAGAAGTCATGGCTTCATCAAACATCTGCTGGGGAATCGAAATGGGCTACGGGGCAATCAAAGCCCTGAAAGTCGAGAATGATGGGGGCAACCTCAAAGTCCTCGACTTCGCCGTCATCAATCACCCGCGCGTGCTCTCGACCCCTGAACTCGATCAGAACGACGCGATGCGCGTCGCTTTGGGAACCCTCGTTTCCAAGCACGACCTGACCAACGAACGCGTCTCGATCTCGATCCCAGGACACCAATCCTTCGCTCGCTTCGCGACGCTCCCGCCAGTCGAGCCCAAGAAGGTTCCTGACATCGTCAAGTTCGAAGCCGTCCAGCAGATCCCATTCCCGCTCGAAGAGGTCGAATGGGACTACCAGACCTTCGTCTCCCCAGACTCCCCTGACATCGAGGTCGGGATCTTCGCCGTCACGCGTCAAAAGATCGCCGAGCAACTCGCGATGCTCAACGATGTGGGGATCACTCCAGAGCTCGCGACCCTCTCCCCAGTCGCGGCATACAACGCGCTCGCCGTGGACCTCGGATTCACCGAAGACACCCCAGGCACCATCATCCTCGACATCGGGACCGTCTCGACCGACATGATCATCGCCGAAGCCGGACGCGTGTGGGTCCGTACCTTCCCAATCGGTGGTCACCAGTTCACCGAAGCGCTCGTCAGCGCCTTCAAGCTCTCCTACTCCAAAGCCGAGAAGCTCAAAAGAGAGTCCGACCAATCCAAGCACGCGCGCCATGTGTTCCAAGCGATGCGTCCAGTCTTCTCAGACATCGTCGGAGAGATCCAGCGCTCCATCGGCTTCTACCAATCCGTCCACGCCGACGCGGACCTCAAGCGCCTCATCGGACTCGGATCCACCTTCCGTCTCCCAGGTCTCCGCAAGTACCTCAAGCAACAACTCCAGCTCGATGTCTACCGACTCGAGCAGTTCAAGAAACTCTCCATGGAAGGCCCACGAGCCGGAGAATTCCAAGCCTCCAGCGTGAACATGGCCACCGCCTACGGCTGCGCCAACCAAGTCTTTGGCAAAGCACCACTCCTCGCGAACCTCATGCCCGTCAGCGTCCTCAAGGAAGCGATGTGGAAACGCAAGGTGCCATACTTCGCTGTAGGTGCTGGACTCGCCGCTGCTGCTGCAGGAGCGATGTTCATCCGTCCGCTCCTCGACTCGACCGCATTCGAAGGCGCCCAGCGTCCTCCAGTCATCGGTTCAGTCATCAGCGAAGCCAACCTTCTCGCAGAGCGAGCCACCGAAGCCGGCGTCACCTCCGATGCCAATGTCTCCATGCAAGCCGCCGAGATCGTGAGTCTTGTCGACGACCGCGCCCTCTACTCCGCAGTCCTCGCGGATACCGCATCACTGATGTCGATGATCAAGCAAGGCGCCGCCGAGCAAGTCCAAGCGGGATCACCCATCGGCGCTCAGCTCGGAGAGAACAACCCGATCCAACTCGTCTCGCTCAACACCGATTTCCTCAACGCTCCAACTGGAGACCGCCCGAGCGGTAGACGGGGCGATCCAGACACCCCAGGTGCAGGTGCTTTCGAGCAGAGC
>WUAJ01000120.1 GCA_009827215.1 Phycisphaeraceae bacterium | reverse complement strand
AGCTCGTCGGGCTCATAACCCGGAGGTCGTTGGTTCAAATCCAGCCCCCGCTATTTCACAGATAATTCAATAGACACTGCGGCTTTGATCGCAGTGTTTTTTTATTTACCCTTTAACAGTTCAGTCCATTTGATGTTGGTAGTGTTCAAATCTGTGCTGCATAGCACTTTCGAGAACTACTCATGTTCATTTTAACCATAACTCACATACTCACTATCAGTTGTATCGCTGTCGCGACCGCTGACTTTTCATTCCATCCAGTTGCATCAGTCACTCTCGATCGAGGGGCGGAGATACTCGCCTATGACCATTCACGGCACAATATATTCGTGATAGGTGCAGACGGCACAAGCATTTACTCTCTCGATACTCAACAGATACTCACTCAGCACCCCTCCAACTACGCGCCTGAAAACTCTGCTCCATGGGAACCCACCTCCATCGACATCGACCCCATCGGGCGTCGGTTTGGTGTTATTTCTTGGATCCCCCCTCTAGAAGATCGAATCTCGAAGCAAGGCGTGCTCCAGTTCTTTGACACCGATTCCTTTGAAACCATCAGAACAATGGAGATTGGCTATCACCCAGATTGTGTGATGTTTACCCCCAATGGGAGCAAAGTCCTGATTGCGAATGAGTGCGAGGCCGGTCAATCTGGGGACCATCGCGGAGGACTTGGCATTATTGAACTCTCACAAGCCAGCAGAGATTCGCTTTTGTCAGGTGAGATTGAACTAAACTACTACGACCTCACTGGTCAACGCCCGCTCCATGACACGCTACGCATATCCAAACGCAACGCTGATCATCCTGAACTCGATGTTGAACCTGAGTACCTAGCTCCTTCCGAAGAGGGGGTTTGGGTGAGCCTACAGGAAAACAATGGACTCGCGTATTTCGATTTCAACTTAACGAGCTGGACCAACATACTCAACTTAGGTGTATCCAAAGCGCCGCTCGATCCGCTTGACAATGAGGCCGCGATGCTCTTTCCAAATCTAGGAATCGAGATGCTCTATCAACCCGACACAATCGTCAGGTTCGAGAGTAACGGTGGGGAGTACCTTTTGCTCGCCAACGAAGGGGAAGGCGATGATGATGATGTCATCGAGTTTGGCAAAGCATTGGCTCTTGGCATGCTCGACATGCAAAGTGCTGAGGAGTTGATCGGCAAACTTCCATCAGATCAACTTGAGGTGATCCGCAAGCTCCGCATATCGACCATCGACGGCGATACCGATAGCGACGGCGATATTGATGTCCCAACCACTCTCGGCGCCAGAGGGATCTCGATCCTCGACGCCAGCACTGGAAATCAAATCTGGGAATCTCAAGAGCAACTCGAAGTGGTCAGCGCACTACTCAATCCCGACCTCTACAACCATGGCGATTCAAGAAGCGATCGGAGCGGACCTGAACCTGAAGGGCTTGCGATTGGTTACCTGGGTGATCGAGTTCTTGGATTCGTTGGTCTCGAGAGAGCCCACATGGTGTTTATGTATGACTTGACCAACCCCAAAGATCCTGAGATTCTTGATGTCGTCGAGCTTGACTCGGCATGTTATCCAGAGGGACTGAAGTTCATAGAGCATGATGGCAAGTACCTACTTCTTGTTGCCGCCGAGCGATGTGAACAGCTACTGATATTTGAAGTCAAGAAAAACTAAAAACCCCTCAGCGAGGAGGGGATATAAAGTTCAAATGTATTCACAGACACGATTAGCGACGACGGCGTGCACCAACCAGACCGCCGAGAGCGATCAGTGCAGCGGCTCCTGGTGTAGGCACGGAGCCTGGGGACCCGATCAGTGTTGCTGAGTCACCTGGAAGACCGAGGTTATCGTTGAAGAATGACATGGATGCGTATGCACCGTTGACACCGAGCACAGATGCCGCGGCACCATTAACATAGTCGATGGTTTCGAGGTTTCCAGAAAGTGCTTCTGGTGTTGCGGTTGTTGAAAGGATGGTGCCCATGCTGTCGAAGAGGACGATTGCATCGCCGCCTTGACCAAGGTTACCGCCACCGTTGGTGTGTCCGATCAGACCTGAATATGACCAGATTGCTTGGAACTCTTCGATCGCGGTCGTGTAGGTAACATCGTCAACAGCCGCATCACGGAGCAAGAAGATTGCCGACTCACCGGCTCCGAGCATAATGGAGTCGAGTTGTCCTGCATCTCCAAAGTCTGCGCTGTCATCATCATACCAGAAGTTACCTGTGTCGATGACGCCGTTGGTGGTGTTGGTGATTTCGATCCAGTCCTGAGTTCCGTCTTCGCCGGAAAGACCGACGAATGCTTCGGTGACAGTCAGGCTTGCGGACGAAGCTGTTGCGAGTCCTGCGAGGACAACAATGGTGCTTGCGAGTTTCATTTTCTCTCCTTGTTTGATTCACAATTCGAATCGTTTGACAGATGGCTCTCTTTCCACCTGCCTCCATGAACAACTCATGGAACACAAATGTACACAGCGGCGAACCCAGATCACTCGTGCGGCGCATTAACCTTGCGCAAAGGATTCTGCTAAGACCATATCTTTAAGTTCTCATAACGCTTCCTTGATTGACTCTTAGCGCAGCGAGCAGTGTGTTTGTTCATTGACAAGGGACAATATATCTCAGATCAAATTCTGATGAGTTGCCATCCGAGGACTATTTATGCAATCGAAACAAAGTCTTCACAATTCAAGGCAGGCCTTCACGCTGATCGAACTGCTTGTTGTGATCGCAGTGATCTCGTTGTTGATTGGAATACTGCTCCCATCGCTTGGCAAGGCGCGAGAGACTTCAAAACGAATCCAATGCGCTTCGAATCTGCGACAGTTTGGAGTTTCGTTCACGACATACGCCGGTGAAAACAAGGGATATATGAGCTCTGGCCCCTTCGACAATCGGATCCGCAAACACGCGAAGGGATACCAACTCGAGCGTGAGTGGGACAGAAGACCGAACGATCGTCGAGGCACAGTAGAACGAATCGGTTGGGTCCACGACATTGTCAAATACGGCGGCTTTCGTCCGAGCGATCTCTTGTGCCCAACTGCTCCAGCACAATACAACCAGAATCTCCATACCGCTCGCATGAATGACGAGGGCTACGGCGATCCGTACACACAAGAAACCAGAGATGCATTGATCTCCAAGGGATACAACACCAACTACACCCAATCTTGGTATATGGCATATACCCAGTGGCGGAATAATCGGATCGGTCAGACTGGACAACCAGCTGACCAAACACGGGGCGTGGTCGGGCCACTCCGCGAACATGCGATGCAAGCAGTTTCTACTTCAGTTGTACCAATACTTGCAGATGCTCGCGTAGATGCAAGTTCAGAGGACACCAACGACACGATTGATCTCATCGGCGAAACTCTGCCAGCGTGCAAATCCGTCACTGATGGCCCGAACTGGCGCGATGGATTCGTCTGGGCCTCGCATGACTTCAGCGATTTTGGTCCTGCCCATGGGTCTAAGCCGGGCGTCTTTTTTCGTGGTCATGATAAGACCCAAGGCAACTTCTTGTTCGCTGATGGCCATGTTGCAGTTATTGAAGATCTGAATGGCGACAAGACCTTCACCTATGACTCGGCTGCAGAACCACGCGACAACGGTGGGGCCGTGTATCCGGACTTTGACTCAAGCACGAGATTCACAGGGGAACTGCTGACTGGCAAGTACCGTTAACTGATTTACTGGATAAAACCGCCGAGCTTGGAGAGTTCGGGAATACAGAGAGGATGAGAGAGTTATGAGAGACAAGCTGATGTTGGGGGCAATCGCAGCCCTCGCAATGACCGCCGGCTCAGCCAATGGGCAGGTTGTGATTAACGAAGTGTATGAAAACCCTCCCGGATCCGGATCTACCAATGATGCGGTTCTTGAGTTCATCGAACTCTACGGCAAACCAGGAATGGACCTGACTGGTTATGCAATCGGGTTGTTCAAAGGCGGATCCGATATCAATGGCGATGACATCCCGAGCGTTCCCGCTGATGTCGAAATCGACGAAGCTTTCTCACTCGATGGACTTACCATCGGAGACAACGGATTCCTCGTTCTGTACAACGGCACAACCGCTCAGTCACTGATCCCGCTGGTTCTTCCGAATGAGGGCGAAGGAAGCGCATCATTCTTTGACACCTTTATTGATAATCCAAACGACACGCTTGGCAATCTCAGCAACGATGACTCATCGACCTACCTGCTCGTTCGTCGTCGTCCAGACCACAGTATCTCGAACGGTATGAGTGTCTACGGCATGGAGTACTCAATGTGGAAAGACTCCGGCATTGATGTCGACTACGACGGCAAACTGGATTACGGCATCGAGGTCCCTGTCGGGATCGCTCCAATGCCGTTGAAGATCGATCCGCTCCAGATCATCGATGAGATCGCGTGGTCGAATAACGGCGGCAAGGAGTATGTCCGCTCGTCAGAACAAGAGTTCTCAGATACCCCAGGATTCAATCCTGATGCGGTTTCACGCCTTGCTTACTACGGCGAGAACCCAATGCTGGGACAACGGATCAACTCCGACATGGAGACTGTCCCTACACGCACTGCTGATGAATCCTGGATCTATGGCGAGTGCACAGGTTCATCACTCGACATGACCTACGACGACACAGCGTATGGCGCACCGACCGATCAGAGCGGCGATGGGTTCATGGACATCGCGATCTCTGCTGGGACCGATTCGTTCAAGCTCACCCCAGGCACCTTCAATGATCATGCCGCAACTGGAATTACTCAGTTCCGTTTCGTCGATGGCGATCTGAACTTCGATGGTGTTGTAGATGCTGAAGATCTTTCGTTGTTTGACTCGATGTTGTTTGGAGCGGACCTAGACGCGACAGAAGATTTCATCGATCCAGACACACAATCGACGATCCCAGACCCTGACAATCCAGGCTCGAACTTTCAGTCGTATGTCTTCCAAGGACGGCTCGCCAACGCCTACCTTGCTGCGGCATGCTTGAGTGATCTCGACGGCATTGATGTACCTGGATCAGACGACCGCGATGTTCTTGCTGGAATGGTCGGCACCGTCTGTTCAGCGGACTTCACGGGCGAAGGCGACCTGAACTTCCTCGATGTCTCAGCGTTCCTGACCGCGTTCGGTAATCAGGACCCAAGCGCTGATTTCACAGGAGAAGGACAGTACAACTTCCTTGATGTGTCCGCATTCCTGACCGAGTTTGGAAACGGCTGCCCGTAATTACTCAGGCTGCGTCAAAACAGAACAAGGGACCGGCTGAATGCTGGTCCCTTGTTTGATTAGAGAGTTGAATGGGCAGACCCGGACTTGAACCGGGGACACCGGCATTTTCAATGCCGTGCTCTACCAACTGAGCTACCTGCCCGCATGCGATCCTTGAATCGGATGCGTAGAAGCAAGAATAGACCCAAACTCGCCCGCGTCAACCCCAGCGGACGGATGATCCGCAGAGTTTCACTGTCAGGGTCCCATCGTATCGATCGGTATGGTTATGGGCCGCTCTCATCACTTCTACGGGCATTTTGGCTCAGGAATGGATACCATACGACCATGACACAAGCAGCCACCGCAAGCGAGCCAACAACAGAAGCCAAAACCCACAAGCCTCTCCTAGAGGTGAAGGGTTTGAAGACCTACTTCCCAATCCGAACCGGTCTTCTACAGCGTGTGACCGATCACTTCAAGGCAGTCGACGATGTCTCATTCTCGATCGGTGAGGGAGAAACCCTCGGACTTGTGGGCGAATCCGGATGCGGCAAGACCACTGTTGGGCGCACACTCCTTCGTTTGGTTCAAGCAACCGCCGGGACGGTCACCTTTGAGGACCAAGATGTGTTCGCGGCTTCAGGTAGTGAACTCCAGCAGCTCCGCCGAAACATGCAGATTGTCTTCCAGGATCCAGCAGGATCGCTCAATCCTCGCATGCGGATCGCGTCCATCGTGGGTGAACCATTGATCATCCATGGCTTGGTCACTGATAAGTCTGAACTCCGTGAGCGAGTCGAGTCTTTGCTGGAACGCTGCGGAATGCCGCGTGCAGCTGCCGATCGCTACCCACACGAGTTCTCAGGTGGTCAACGACAGCGTATCGGGATCGCTCGTGCGCTCGCGCTTGAACCCAAGTTCATCGTTTGCGACGAGCCAACATCAGCGCTCGATGTTTCGATTCAGGCACAGGTGATCAACCTGCTCATGGATCTTCAAGAAGAGTTTGGTCTTTCCTATCTCTTCATCTCTCACGATATGGCGGTCATCCAGCATGTTTGTAAGCGGATCGCCGTCATGTATAAGGGCAAGATTGTTGAAGAGGGATCACGAGAAGACATCATCAAGAGTCCTCAGCACAAATACACTCAATCGCTCCTCTCAGCGGTTCCCGAACCCAACCCACGCAAAACGAAGCAGCGAATCGTCTTTGATGGCGGCGCTATGTGATCCATGGACATCACCAAGCGCCCAATCCGTAGGGCGCCTCGCCCGGACGATCCTCGGGTCCGATTCCTGATCGAGTTGTCACGCGCTCTTGGAAGTTACGGAACTGCGGCACATCGACTCGAAGGCGTCATCACACTCTGCGCCCATGAACTGGGATTGGAGTGCCATGTCTTCTCGACACCCACTTCGGTCTTTCTCTCCGTCGAACAAGATGGAACTCAAACGACATATCTTTCAAGGATTGATTCAAGCGAAGTGAATCTATCCAAGCTTCGGCGCTTCGATGAGCTCTTTAATGCAGTGCTCGCCGGACGACTTTCCCCCAGATCTGGGGTGAAACAGATTAAGCGAATTGTCCATGAAAAAGATCCAATCCCTGTATGGATCAGCATTCTGAGCAGCGGTGGGGTCTCGACCTGTGCATCGATCTTCTTTGGTGGAGGGACCAAGGAGATGCTCAGTGCCGGGATCATCGGTTTAACCATCGGCATTCTCGGACTGTTCATGGGACGCAAACGAGAATACGCGAGACTAATGGAGTTTCTCGCAGGCTTCATTGCAGCCTTTCTAGCAGGAGTGCTCTCACTTTGGACTGGCCCATATGCGTCAGGTGTTGCTTTACTCGCTGGGATTATCATCTTCATTCCGGGTTTGACGCTCACAATGTCCATGACCGAGCTCGCGACCAGGAATGTCGTATCTGGATCAGCCCGATTCTTCGGCGCGATGATGATTTTCTTACTTATCGGATTCGGAGTCGCTGCTGGGAGTCAAGCAGCTTCGGTGATGCTTGATCTACCGAGCATCGCCGAACCTG
>WUAJ01000119.1 GCA_009827215.1 Phycisphaeraceae bacterium | reverse complement strand
GTATCGACGGGCTCACTCGGAGCAGGGAGCGTCGTCAGCGCCGTGCGCGCATGGATCTGTGAGAGCTCGACAAACGCCGGGATGCGGATGAGCATGCGCCGATCGGTGATCGTCGTGCGGATCGTCGCGCCGGGAGTGTAGTAGGTCCACCCGTCGTTGCCCTGGTACGACCAGCGCTGACGCTCCGCGACGAACCGCTGCACAGGAGCGCTTCGAACAGTGGGGGACGCGGACGGACTCGACGATGAGCAGCCGCCCATCATCGTCCCGGCGAGCACGATCAATGCGAGCGTGCGGTTCATCCGAGCTTGTCCAGCGACGCTTGGACCGAATCACGATCCTGCTTTTTCTGCTCAAGCTCCGCGCGGGTCTGATTCACCAGATGCTCCGGCGCTTTGTCAACATATCCGGGATTGGACAAGCGGCCTTCCAAACCAGAAATCGCTTTGTTCAAGCTCGCGAGCTCGTTGGTCAAGCGTTCCTTCTCCACCGACGCATCCACAGCATCCGCGAGATCGCTCACGCGATACTCCGTGCCCTCAAACACAAACGAAGCACTCGCGTCCGGCGCTTCATCGCCGCTGACCTCGCTCAGATTACACAGCGTCTCCACAAGCGGCGACCAACGCGCGACATCACTCGCAAGCTCACCCGAAACATGCAGCACAACCTTCCGCTTCGGAGGCACCTTGTTGGACGCACGCACCTCACGGATCGCGGTCGTCAGCGCGACCATCCGCCCGTACGCTTCCTCCGCGACCTCGTCACGCAAGGACTGGTCAGGGTTCGGCCAACCCGATTGGCACAGCGTTTCAGAAGACTTGGTTTCGTCGAAGCCGAAACCCTCGATCTCCCGCATCGGGATCGCGGACAAGCGTTCGTGGATCGCCTCGGTGATAAACGGCGTCACCGGATGCATCAGCCGAAGAATCGAATCAAGCACATGACGGAGCACCGCCGCCTGATTCGGATCGGTACCAACGGTCGGCTTGATTGATTCGAGATACCAGTCACAGAAGTCGCGCCAGAGCAGGTCGTAGATCGCGTCCGCGTAGTCCTTGAACATGTAGTTCCGCAGCGCGGTGTTGACCGCACCCGTCGCATGCACAACACGCGAGAGCATCCAGCGATCGACCAGCGAAAGCTCCTGCGCATCAATAGGAGCGCCAGCTTGGACTGGGTTCTTCTCCAGCATCATCATCGCGAACTTCGCCGCGTTCCAGAGCTTGTTGCACAGGTTGCGTCCGATGTCGAACTTCGGAGAGGTGTTCTTCCCGGTCGATTCGTCGAGCTCGACCGGCATCCGCACATCCTGCGTCTGCGTCGTCATCTGACAGAGCGTGAAGCGCATCGCGTCGGCGCCGTGGGAGTGGATGATGTCGAGCGGATCGACACCGTTGCCCAAAGACTTGGACATCTTGCGTCCCTCTCCGTCCTGGATCATCGCGTGGATGAACACATCCTTAAACGGCGCCTTCCCGGCCTGTTCCTGACCAAGGAAGTAGCGATTAAACATCGTCATCCGCGAGACCCACAGCGTGATGATCTCACGAGCCGTGCAGAGAACGGAGGTCGGATTGAACGCACCGAGCACCGATTCAAAGTCCGCAACCCCCGACGAGTCCTTCGCCGCCGAAGCGTCCGGCCAACCCATCGTCGACAACGGCCACAATGCGGAGGAGAACCATGTATCGAGGACATCAGGGTCTTGGGTATAGCCATGTTCTAGGAGAAGCTCGATAGCTCTTTCGTCCGCATCAGCAATACAAATGAAATCACCGTGACCTTCTGACTGAGCAACTTCATCAGCTCCAATTGAAACAATTTGATAATCCTTGAGCCATCCAAGTACGATTGCATCGCTTTCTGATTCCATTGCTTCAAAAGATTCATACTCCTTGAACCACACAGGAATCCGATGCCCCCACCAGAGCTGGCGTGAGATACACCAGTCCCGCAGGTTGTCGTGCCAGGTCTCGTAGGTCTTCGCGTAGCGCGAGGGGTAGAACGACATCGTGCCGTCGTTGGAGCCGTCGGTCATCATCTTGGGACGCGACTCGACCCAGTCCTTGATCGACTTCTCTGTACGTTGCTCTGGATTGAGCGCCCGCTGCGCGTTGCCACGGAGGCGATCATCGGTCACCTTGCAGTACCACTGGTCGCTCAGGTATGGCTCAACCGGTACATGACTCCGATACGAATGCCCAACCGCGTGGTTATGCGGCTTCTTCGCTTCCAGCAGGTTCGCATCGCGGAACGCCTGCTCGATCGCGGCGCGTGCATCCTCGCGAGACAACCCCACAAACTGCTCGCCGCCCTCGTTGTTCTCGGCGCGGTCCCATCCGTGCTGATCTGAGATCGACGCGTCGGGCGCCATGATGTTGATCATCTCCAGATCATGCCGCTGACCGATCATGTAGTCGTTCGGATCATGCGCCGGCGTGACCTTGAGGAACCCCGATGCGAACTTTGCCTTCGAGTCCGAGCTTTCGGGATCCGCCATGACCACATAATCATCCCCGATGATCGGGATGATGCGTCCAACAAACGGCAGCTTCACACGCTTACCAATAAACTTCGCGTGGTTCGGGTCCTTGGGATTCACAGCAACGCCGGTGTCACCAAGATACGTCTCAGGACGCGTCGTCGCGACGGTGACATGCTCGCCCGTCTCGTTCCCCGCGTCGTCCACAACGGGATAGCGCAGGTACCAGAAGAACCCATCGACATCGTTCATCTCGACCTCGTCGTCCGCGAGCGCTGTCTGCGTGACCGGATCCCAGTTGACGAGGCGCTTGCCCCTGTAAATCAATCCATCCTTGAACAATCGGAAGAACGCCTCACGCACTGCTCTCGCGCAGATGTCGTCCATCGTGAAGCGTTGACGCTCCCAATCGCATGAGCACCCCATCGTCTGGAGCTGATGCGTGATCCGCTCCTCGAACTCGTCCTTGAACTCCTGGACCAGTCCGATGAACTCGTCGCGTCCGTTCCCGCCTTCGAGTTCCTTCTTCTTGTACTCCGCGATCCCCGCTTTGCCCTCCCCTTTGAGCTTCTTGTCCACCATCGTCTGCGTCGCGATCCCCGCGTGGTCCGTTCCCGGCATCCAGAGGGTCTCGAACCCCTTCATCCGATGGGCGCGGACGAGGATGTCTTGGATCGAGTTGTTAAGCGCGTGTCCGAGGTGGAGCGCCGCCGTGACATTGGGAGGCGGGATCAGGATGCAGTAGGGACGAGCATTGCCATCAAGGACCCGCGACGGATCGGCGTGGAACGCGCCGGAATCCATCCATTTGGACCACATCGCGGGTTCAGTCGCCGCGGGGTCATACGCCTTGGACATCGGTTCGAGGGTCGTGGTGCTCATGCGTGAATTTCCGATCTGATCGGTCATGGGAGTGGGTCAAATTCGTCGACTACAGTGTACGCGACGAGCTTTGGAAAGATGATCCAGAAACCACCATCCCATCCCGAATCTCCCTTATCACGAGCCGCTGTGATCGAGCGGGAAACCATCGCCCTCATCCTCGGAGCGTTGGTCTCAATTGTCCTCATCATCCTCGCGATCCGCTCGCTGATCGGCTCCACTGAGCATTCAGCAGATGCAACTCCTGAGACCACAGCATCCCAAACCACCACCGCACCGACCCAGACCATCGAGCAGGTCCTTGAGAGTGTGCAGGTCTATGTCTCGTCTGAAGACTATCCACCCGCGATCGCGATCCTCAAGAGCGCGATCGCTCGCTATCCGCTCGATGTCGATCTCCGATTCGCGTTGGGTGATCTCTACATGGTAACGCAGGAATACTCGCTCGCGTACGAGCAGTTTGTCGCGGCAATCGAACACTCAGAGAGCACGCTCCCAGAAGCGCAGTTCACTGCAGGCACGCTCGCGAACATGATCGATCAGCCGGAGATGGCGCTCGTCCACTACCAAACAGCGCTCGATGCGGACCCCAACAACGCGGACTACGCGCTCTATCTCGCGAGCATCCAGTTCAAGCTCAACAACCTCGACGAAGCAAAGGCATCCCTCGCAATCGCAGCTCGGCTTGCTCCGGATCGTGCCATGATCTTTGGTACCTGGGCGCAGATCGCGCTTCGACAAAACAAACTCACCATCGCGTCCCAGCAGATCGACAAAGCTCGGCAACTCGAACCAACGAACTCAGCATGGACCATCCTCGATGCCAAAATCCAGAAACGATTAGGAGACCCCGATCGAGCGATCGAGCTGCTGACCTCGCTCACGGACAGCAACTTGGATGATCCCGAAGCGATGAAGCTGCTCGCCGAGAGCTTCGGGATGGTGGGTCGAGTTGAAGAAGCCGCCTCACGCATGATGGATTTCGCGACGCGCCATAATGAGGACGCACAAGCAGCGTTCGACGCCGCGATCTGGTTGCAGCGAGCGAAGCTGATGAAGGAGGCAGAGCAGTGGGGGCGCCGAGCACGCGATCTTGGACACCCACGAGCACAAGCTTGGCTCGACTCGCTCCCAGACTAGTTTAAACTTCCTCGTCGAACTCCGTGATACTGTCGTCGAGCCGTTTGCTTGCTTCAGTCCACGCATCGACGCTCATATCCGTCGGGACCACGGCTCGCTTGGTGCGCTTACGCCGAGTCGACCGCATGACCATCAGCACCGCGAGCATGCTCACCACAAGCACTCCCAGCAGCGAGAGCATCATCAGCAACGACATCCCCTGGCGCATCGCCTCGTCTCGGCTCTGAGTGGTGGGGAGTACCGTCGCGATGTCGAGGAGCGTCAGGTTCACGCCCAATTGTACGGACGAATCGCACCTAAGGATGCTACAGTTGCCCTCGGAACCCAATGGTTCCATGAAAGGACCCGCTCATGCATCTGGAAGCCCACCAGAATGTGATTAACGACTTAGAGGCGCGGATTGTAACGATCCGTGACTCTCTTTGACTACGACAACAAACGCGATCAACTGAAAGATCTGGAAGACCAGATGGGAGCGCCCGATCTCTGGGACAATCCCGATAATGCGAACAAGGTTGTCGCTCAACTCAAACTTGTCAAAGCTCAGACCGAACCACTCAGCGAGGTGCTCTCTCAGTTCGAGGATGCCAAGCTCGCGTACGAGATGTCACGCGAAGAAGGCGATGACGATCTGCTCTCTGAGGCCGACGAAACACTCTTCAATCTGCTCTCGAGGATGGACAAAATCGAGATCCAGTCACTCCTGGGAGAAAAGCACGATCACCGCGATTGCTTCATTTCCATCCACGCCGGCGACGGCGGCACCGAAGCGAACGACTGGTGTGAGATGCTCTTCCGCATGTATCTCTATTACTTCGATCAGATGGATTGGAAGGTCGAGGAAGTCGAAAAATCCCACGGCTCAGAAGTCGGTCTCGATTCCGTCACGCTCCACATAAAAGGTCCCTACGCGTTCGGATACCTCAAGTGCGAGAAAGGCACACACCGACTCGCACGCGTGTCCCCATTCAACGCACAGGGGAAGCGGCAGACCAGCTTCGCAACCGTCGATGTCACCCCAGAGTTCGAAGACGTCGAGGTCAATATCCCCGACTACGAGCTCGACATCGTCGTCTTCGCACGCTCCAGCGGTCCCGGCGGTCAGAATGTGAACAAGGTGGCAACCGCTGTCCGCGTCACGCACAAGCCGACCGGAATCCAGGTCGTGTCGAGCACGCACAAGGAAATGCCCCAGAACCGTAAACAGGCGCTTTCAATCCTTCAAGCGAAACTCGAACAGATCGCCGAAGAACAGCGCCAAGCGGAAATCGACGAAGCATCAGGTGGCAAGCTCGAACACAAGGGATGGGGTGCTCAGATCCGCAGCTATGTGCTCTATGACAATCGCGTCAAAGACCATCGCACGAATCACGAAGCCAACCCAACCAATGTGCTTGATCGCGGAGACCTGCAACCCTTCATCGACGCGGAACTCAAACGAAGACGCTCAGAACGAGGGTGAGCCATGTTCGTGGTTGAAACATTCCTGAGCATGCTCTTCGTCAAGTGCAAAACCCGCGGCGAGCAGCTCGCCGTAGTTGTTGGGATGTTGATTCTGATCGCCGCCTGCTTCGGAGTTGGAAAATTCCTGCTCGGGATGGGAGAAGCCGGCGCGGAAACATTCGTTGAGATGTCGGCATCTGATGGACACAATCATTCCGACTTCCAGCGAGGAAGCGGCGAAGTCGCGATCTACGGCTACGCCGGAGCCGCACTCTGTGCAGTTCTCGGAATCATCTTCGCGATCATGGCTTCGATCAACCTCGTCCGCTTGATCACAGGGACTGGACTCGCGGATCCCGATCAGGGGTGGTCGTAAACAAGTCACTTCTTCTTCGGATGCCGGAACGCTCTGAGCGGACGAGGTCCAGGACACATCCCAACCGCACACCCATCATTCTCGCAACCGCCCCCCCCGTTGGGACCACGCGGATCGTCCGGATCGTCCCAGAAGTCATCCTCGTCCTTGTTTTCTTCGTTTGCCGTGAGTACAGCTCCTAGGAAAATCGCAAGGAAGCTCAGCACAGGGACAATCGGATCGAGTCGCAAACCATACTCCGGGAGCACAATGTAAAAAACGATCCCAAGAAGCGCGATCAGGATAAACGCGATCACCAATCGGCGTGCAAGCCGTACACCCTCGCGATTCTGCTCGTCCTGCTTACGGATCCGCTCGCGCGCCTCATCGAGGAGCGAGTCGATCTCATCGACTGATCCTGAACTTTGATGATGAGAATCATGCGGCATGTAGAATAACTCTTTCAAGAACTCACGGCGAATCGATGCGCTCCAGATCCAGATTAAGATCATTCTTCTGGGTCATGAGTCGAACAGCGATGAAGATTAGCAATCCAAGCCCCAATCCAAACGGGAATCCACCTGCGATCCACCACGGGATGGTTTCCGACAATCTCCGTTGAATGGTATCTTTGTGATACCGATAGACAATGTAATCCTCGCCGTCCTGCGCGATCGCTGTGACCGTGAGCTTTCCGGATTCAGGGGGATCGACAATGAGGATCGATCGGTAGTGGTGACCCATGATTGTGATCCACCCGTTGGTCTCGTACGAACCGACATCCCCATCCTCCGAAGCGAGCACAAGATCTGTCTCAGGTGCTTCGCCGCGTGGCATATTGACCGATGCCGCGATCACATACCGAGTCTTTGTATCAGGGAGATCGAT
>WUAJ01000118.1 GCA_009827215.1 Phycisphaeraceae bacterium | reverse complement strand
CGAGAACAATATGAGCTGGAGTGAGCTTCAGCTTCTCGGTCACATCACCGTTCCTTCCATCCTTGTCTGCCGGGACGATCAAATGCAACGCGGACTTGGCGCGGGTCATCGCGACATAGAGGCAGCACAGTTCTTCGTTGATCTGCTTGGCGAGGCATTCATTGTGCATTGTTTTGAGTCCGGGATGGACCCGCTGGAGCAGTTTGGTTGGATACGGCGTGATCTTTGTGATCTCGCCCATTGGATCGTCGCGTGTCGCAAGGATCGAATCGGGGCGGATCGACCACGCTTGTCCAAGTAACGGGATCACGACGGCATCAAACTCAAGCCCCTTGGATCTGTGGATTGTGATGACACGGACCTGTGACCTCCCCGGTTCCTCAACCTTCTTTGTATTGGCGCGATGAATCAGCGTTCCGATCTCGGTTCTGCCCTCGTCTTCGAGTTGCCCTGCGAGTTCGATCAGTTGCTTGAATCGGTCCGATCCACGCTGATCCATTTGGGTGATGAGTGCCTTGTACCAATCTATGAGTAGCGCTGCACAGCCGTGTTGCTCGATCCTTTGGCGCATTGATGAAGCGAAGGCGTCCAGGTTCCTGATCGAGTCCAGATCGAGCAGGTCGCCGAGGGGTGTTGAGCGTGCGTGATAGAGCGCCGCGGAGTTTCCGGGGTGTTCGATGAACTCGAGCATTGAGATCGCTGAAGCTACGCACGGCGCATTGACCAGCGGATTCCCTCGATCCTCGCATGCCTCGATCTCGAGTTGGTTCAACATCGAGAGGAGCGGATAGATGTGCTTGGTCAGGCGCACAAGGATCGCGATCGATGCATCAGGCTGATGGGATTGGATCTCGGCTACTTGGTTGGCGCACGCCCAGAGAACTTCATCGTTTGCCAACGCATTGTCGTCCTCATCGCTATCGGCAACGCTCAGGGTGACATGGCCGGGCAATGCTTTGGCGGCTTTGTGCGTTTCGTACTGGTCGTCCCATTGGCGTGCAACATTTTGTGCGACGGAAGAACTCTGTACAGCGGGATTGTTGATTAAATCACCAAAGACCGCGTTTGTCGCATCAAGAACCCTCTGGGATGATCGCCATGACTTGGAGAGTGATTCTTCCTCAAGAGTGCTCCAGCGGTTTGAGAGCTCGTTGAGCAGAGTGGGTTCGGATTGTCTCCATGTATAGAGCGATTGCTTGATGTCGCCGACGATGAAGACAGAGCGTACTTCCTCGTCTTGGCTGAGCAACTCGTCGAGGATCGGCTCGAAGAGTCTGAACTGGGGCATCGAAGTGTCCTGGAACTCATCAAGGAGGATGTGACGGATCCGTGCGTCGAGTCGGTAGAAGATGTGCTCAAGCTCGCCTTGGATCGCCGCTTCGTTGAGGAGTTTGGGGGGGTCATCGAACGAGAGTTGGCCGCTTTTCATCTTGGCGCTGCGGAACGCGTCGTCGTAGCGTTTCATGAGCGAGTAGGTTGCGGCGCTGCGGGCGGCGTGCTGAGCGGTGAGAACAAACTGCGCGTGCTCGACAATGGGTTCGAGGCATTGCGCGAATTCTTCACTGCATTCTTTGCTGTAGTAGCTTCCCAACTCTCCTTCGATGATCCAGTTGAGAACCAGCTTCCCGAGCCCTTTGTCAACGAGTGCTTCCCATTGTGAGGTATTGACATATTCTCTGATGTCGTTGCGAGCATTGAGCCAGCGTTTATCGGGATTCCCATCTTTCTTCGATGGGAGTTCTTGCTGATCAAGTTCTTCGAGTGCGTGATCAAGCTCGTCTTGGGTGTGTTTCACACCCGCGAATCCATCAGCGTTCCAAGGCTCTGCTCGTCCATTCGACGCGAGATAGATCGAGTACGCGGACTGGACAAGACGCATGATCGAATCGTGCGCCATCATGCGGATTCGATCCCCTCCGAGGGAGCGGAGGATCTCAACGAGTTCACGGATCTCGCACGCATCGATCGTCTGATCGACACTCGATTCCTGGAACTCGGCCAGATCCTCTTCGTCGAGCATGCGGAACTTGGTTGGCAGACCAAGCTCCGGCGCGAAGGAACTGGCAAGACGAAAGAAGTACGAGTCCATCGTCTGGATTGAGAGCTTGTGGAGATTCTTGCATAATGACGCAAGCACATCTGCGCATTGGTTGGAGCTGAGACTCGGCGTGTTGCTCGCATCACGGAGTTCACTGAGGGACTTCTCATCAAGGACCGCGTTGCTCAGTCTGAGCAGTACACGATGGAGGATCTCTCCAGCGGCAGCTTTGGTGAATGTTGTCGCGAAAATTGTTGAAGGATCCTCGCCAGCGATGAGCTTTGATATGAAGCGGTTGGTGAGCTGGTAGGTCTTTCCCGAACCAGCAGAGGCGCGGACGATTGTGTGAGGAGACTTGGGGGTCATTGGTCCCCCCTGTCCTGAGTGCTGTCTTCGCTTTCGATGAGCTCGAATCCACCTGACTCAAAGCGATGGCCTGTGATGAATCCAGCAATCCCAGCATTGGGTGGAAAGTCGCCTTCTGGGAGTGGATCGCCGGGCTTGAGAGCTCGGATCTCATTCACTATCCGGACGGCTGTGCGGTCAGCGTCATCAAGTTGCTCTTGATCCCATTGAGCGGTTTTCCACACATCATCGCTTTCGGATGATGGAAGACCGGCGTATCCGAGTTCAAGTTCTCGCCCGTCGATCAGCTCGGCAACGAGGTGTCGGTAGAGCGGCAGCTGGAGCTTGATCCATTTATCTCCGCTGAAATGAGCTTTGATGGGGTCGGTGACGCGTCCCGTCTTGTAGTCGATGACCGCGATCTTCCCATCTGGATGGATATCGATGCGATCGACCTTTCCGCGCAGAAGCATTGGTTGATCGTCGGTATCGAGTTGTGTCTTTGCGGACTCGGGTGGGGTCCATTCGGTGTGCGTGATCACCCATCCCATTTTGGTTCGCATTGATTGATGCTCTGCAAAGAGCTGGAGTCGATAACTGAGCAGCTCGAACTGGACCTTGATTGCGCCAGGATGAGTTGAGCCATGAGTATGGATGAAGCGATCGTTGAGCAAGTGCTGGAGAGCGCTGTTGATTTTGAATGGATCGTCAAGCACACGCATCGTCTCGTCTTTACCAAACGAATCGAGCACAGCATGGGCAAGATTCCCGATCTGCAGCGCGTTGAGTTCGCGTGCATCTGTTTGAATCTCACGCAATCGTAATGCTCGATCGATATACCACGATGCTGGAGATCGCAGGTACGCGTCAAACTCCGTCACGCTCATGGACTCAGGAGGTTGGTAATCTTTCCCTATTGTGAGTTGTCGCAGTGATTGATCAATCGAGCTTGGTTTGATTGGTTGCGATAGTTTGTACTGCGTTGATTTGTCAGCTTCGTGATCAACAAAGCGTCGCATGCGGGACGCGAGACGCTTACCCTCGCTTTGGAAAAGCAATCGGCTTGGGGTAGTTGGTTCGTTGGATGTTGAAGTGCGTGCGGTCATGAACACAGCATCGCGTGATTTGCTGATCGCAGTCATGAGATACGAGTCGCGAGCGAGTCGATCCGTGTTGGTCCTCATGCTCAGTTGTGCTCGGAGAGTGCCGGGGAGGAGCGGATCGTGCGTGACCGATCCCGGAATGGCTGAGTCATTCATTCCAAGGACAACGGCAATCGGTGAGGGATCAAGTGCGAGCTCAAGCCAGCCAACGCTCTCGATGGAGTTCGCAGAGGGTAGGTCAGGGATATGGATTTCTCCGAGGCGGGACAAGATGATCGAGAGTGCACTGGTCGCGGAGAGTTTCGGGAGATCATGTCCATGCGATTTGGCGATCAACAGATCTTCGTGGATTGATTGAACCGCTTGGATTTGATTGATGTGAATTCGATGATTCAGTGATGATTCGTCGATTTCTACGCTGTTATAAATGCGTTTGAGGGTCAGGATGAGACGAGCTGACCACTCATCAAGTGTTGTCTCGCTAATCGGAAGTTGAGTGAGTTGATCAAGTATGACCAAGGTTGCATTGAGCACAAATCGGGCTTGAGTTTCGGTCGATTCCCGCACGCCCTGGGGGAGTTGCTTGGAGCTGACCAAGGCATGATCATGAATGAGCTCGTCAACAGCGTGCAACCAGTTCGCGTTGGGTGGGCGCTTGTCTGGATATTCTTCGGTGTATCGAGCGGTCAATGCCTGCTCGAAGTGAGGGTGTCTGATCAACGCGGAGAGGGTAGTGTAAGTTTGTTCCCCGAGGAAGTTGTAGATGAGTTCAATCAGCCGGCCGACGCTGGTATCGCGGACGAGCTTGCCTGCAGGATCATGAATCGTGATTCCAGGCGATGGACTGATCATTGCTGTGGTTCTTCGGAGTGTTCCGAGGATGGTCTCGTCGGCGAGTCCGATGACGCACGAAGTGGTGTCGAGCGGATTAGAACGCTTTGCAAGCTGAGCGAGTCCCTCCTCGCACATAGATATTGGATCCATTGAAAACTGGATTCGGCTTTCTTCAATGTCCAGATCGAAGTCAATCCACTCACTGGTTTTCACACAGCCAAACTCGTCGAACCGAACCGACATGGACTCTGGTGCAAAGACGAGTGCGGTGAACTGGTGAGGACTCTGAGTGATGCACGATCTCGGGATATATCCGAGTTCTGGTACACCCAGGAACACGAAGTCATGCTGAGCTTGATCCTGAAAGTTGGACCGCCGGATACATTTGAGCGATTCGAGATGATCATCGACAGTTGCATGATCAAGGAGAAGCTGCTCGTATCGGTTCTGAATCAATCCCAAGATGTCCCAGCGTTGTAGCTCAGAATCCAACAGCAATGACTCTGCTCTATCGCGGACTTGATTCATTCGAAGTCCAGCGTCGCTGAGCTGGGATGTCGTGGACTGGAGCCAGCTCGCGAGTCCCATCCATTGATCCCAGCGGCTTGGTTCAGGGGGATTCGGCATGATTACGCTGAGGTTATGGGGATCGGTATCTTGGAGTGCCTTGACCCAAGCGAGTTTCTTGCTCATCTCGCTCGCTTGAGGGTATTGATATCGGAGGATTTCACGAGCGATGTTGCTGGGGGTGCAGAGCGATGGAGGGATCAGAGCGATTCTATTCGATTGGCAATGGTCAACGAGGTGGCTGAGGAACAAACGCGAGGCGCGCCGGCCGGGTGTGATGATGGTCAGGTTCCCGAGATCAAGTTCGCCGTGTGGGTTGAGGTAGCGGTCCACGCACCATTGGATCGCACTTTCGATTGCGGGCTGTTTCCAATCCAGAAAGTGTCGATTCAACGCATCATCCATGGCTTTGATTGTAGGAAAGTCTTGCTTCAATCACAGAGGCTTATGGATTGATCTCAGGGGGTGTTTTCCTCATGATTCGATCAAGAGAGCCTTACGCCGATAACTGGAAAAACTCTGGATTTCAGGTTGATTTGGGGCACTAATTCCTATGAATTGCGTATAATTTGAACACTTCCCTGCGGCACTTCATGCTGCTCTATTCGAGCGATACAGCACGGAACACACTGTACTTGAAAGCAGATCAGGCTGTTGAAGTTCTGATCCATGGAGACTGATTCGAATGAACAGCAACGCGATGCGTCGTTTGACCACACACAGCTCACTTCTCGCACTCACATTGATTGCGGGTTCCGCGCTTTCGAGCGATCAGTATGATCCGCCTGCGAGCTATTACGCTGGAGCAACGGGCACAGGTTCGACACTGAAGTCACAACTCACCGCTGCGATGTCAGCGGGACACATCCAACGCAGCTACGGCGACTTCCGTGTGATGTCCCGCTATGTGGATCAGGATCCAAAAAACACTTCGAACATCTTGCTCGTATACAACGGTAACTCTGTGTCCGGCCTTTGGGACTCAGGTTCGACTTGGAATCGCGAGCACGTTTGGCCGCAATCGCGACAACCTGGGAGTGCATCTAACTCATCCAGAGGAAACCTGGGTGACGCTCACGCTCTGCGTCCTTGCAATCCATCGATTAACTCTTCTCGCGGCAACAAGCCGTTCGGTCTTGGATCGACGACGGGGAGTCATCGAAGCTTGGGGACCTACTACTTCACAGGAGATGTGGATAAGGGCGATATCGCTCGCAGTCTGTTCTACTCAGATACTCGTTGGTCATCACTCGGACTCTCGTTAGTCAACGGGAATCCAAGCGGGAATCAAATGGGAGACCTGAGTTCATTGCTGGTCTGGCACTACAACGATGCGCCGGATGAGTTTGAGCGCCGCCGGAATCATGCGATCTCTGACTCCACGCTCAATCCGTTCTACTACACCAACAACCGCAACGCGTTTATCGACCATCCGGAGTATGTCTGGTCGATCTATGTAGATCAGATGAATGATTCAACCCTCTGGGTTGGGGATACCCCCAATGCGGACGGTAGTTCTTCACTGACTGTTTCCTTCAATGCACTCGTGGGTGATTCGCTCTCAGCCGTCCCTGTAACTATTCACAAGGATGGAAGCGATGGGACTTACTACACCGTCGTCCCAACCGCAGGGATTGAGACCTCGGTCTGGACCAATGCGAACGCGTTCCCGATGAACACGCCGAGCGATTCGAGCGTGTTCTCGATCATGCTTCCGGCTGGGGCAACTGATGCTGCTGGCCTAAGCACTGAGTTTGTCGTGATCGATAATCTCGATGTCACGACCCAAGGCGGTGTAGGCAATGGTGCCAACGATGGTGACGATGTGGTCACTGTCGAGGTGAATGTCTACGAGCCGATTGATGGTTCGCTTGCTGCTGGTGTGGATACGCACGAGATCACCGTGGATCTTGGGACGATTGATCTTGGCGCAGGTGTAGAGATGCAGACGATCGAGTTCTTCAACATCGGGGCCGCTCCAGTTGGTGCTCCGATGGATGTCCAACTGATCTCGTCGTCGGGAGATACTTCAGCGCTGACGACAGATTTTTCGAGTATCCAGTCTTTGCCCGCTCAATCGAGTGCACAAATCAACGCGATCCTTTCCGATGCGGTGGAGGGTCAGTTTGCAGCGACTTATACCTTCCGTGCTGTCAATGACGAGTCGCTGTTCGGAGCTGCCGCGAGCGGTGATGAACTGATTGTGAATCTCGTTGGCGAGGTCGGATCGTCGTGTATCGCTGATTACACAGGTGATGGTTTGCTGAACTTCCTCGATGTCTCAGCATTCCTGACTCTGTACGGCGATCAAGATCCTGCGGCAGATTTGACTGGGGACAGCAACTTCAACTTCCTCGATGTCTCCGCGTTCCTCGACGCATACGGCGCAGGCTGCCCGTAAACAAAC
>WUAJ01000117.1 GCA_009827215.1 Phycisphaeraceae bacterium | reverse complement strand
TCGTTCGTGAGCTCGTCGTACACGATCGTCCCAGGAGGGACACGGATAATGCGATCATCCGCATCGGCGCCGGTGCATTGTTTGGAACCACCCATCTCGCCGGGATTCGCTTTCCACTCGTAGATCCCTCGGAAGTCGATCAGTGTGTTGATGCCTTCATCGACCTTGAGGATGATGTCACCGCCGCGCCCTCCATCACCGCCGTCGGGGCCACCCTTAGGCATGCCTTTGGCTCTTTTGAAGGAGACCTTGCCGTTCCCGCCGTCGCCGGCGGTGACCTGAATTCGTGCGCGATCGATAAACATGGGAAGGAAGGGTATGTACCCGTCTCGTGTTGAGCACCAAAGCAGGGGATAGTCCGCAAGATTATCGGTAGATTCTGAAGGTCCGAGCTTCTAGGAATCAAGATCCATCGCGTGCGGGCCGATAAATCCGTCAGAAACAGGAGCCCGATCATGATCAACAATCCAATCAACCGCCGCGCCCACGAACGATTCCAGGTCAATCCCGGCTACACCTCCATGGCGCTCCGCGTGCATCCAGACGAGACCAAGTTCGCGCTCGAGGGTCATGTCTACGACATCTCCGAAGGCGGCGTTTGCTTCGAGCTCGATCGCCCGATCGATCCGGGACAGACCGTGTCCATCCGCATCGACCTCCCGATGACGGGTCAAGACATCGGACCGGGACGAGCCGTGTTCCTGACAGGGAACATCGTGTGGTGCGATCTCGAAGAGCCCGGGGCCAGCCGAATGGCGATGGCGGTCACCCGCTTCGACCGCGCCGGCGATCGCGAACGACTCATCAAGTCGCTCACCACCGGACACCACCTCCGCGTCGCGTGAGTTGTGTGAACCAGTTTGAACGAACGAGCCGCTCCAACCTAGGAGCGGTTTTAGTTTGTCATTTCAATCCAAAGAAACTGCGAAAAATAATCGAGTTCTGACAGGTGATGTCCAGCTTGCTGGTTGCTGTACCATCAATTTCGCTGTTGAGTGGTTTGCCTTTGTCTGTAACGAAGTGTCTGACATTCCAGCTTTCAGGTCCGACACAGCCAAGTGCAAAGCAAGCATCAATGTACTCAGAGAATGAGTCAGCAAGCCGCAGTTGGACTTCGGGTTCTTCATGATTCAAATAAACTACGGGTGGCTCATCAGGATTTTGATACACATCCAATGCAATTGCGTCTCCATTTGGTACACCATGAAACACAAAGGCATTCTTCCATTGCTCGAAAATTTCAGATGGTTCGTCACCAGACAAGAATCCAGTTCGATCTCCATTGAGATTAATAAGTGATATTGGATTGAATTCAATGTACCCACAGTATGGCCTATCTGGAACATCGAGTGGGATGATATCGCTTCGGAGATCCCACCAAAAATCGATGTAGGCAGACTCTTCTTCCATGAATGTACGCAGTGACTCAGGAATCACGGATCCTAAAAGCTCTTCGAGCTTGTTGAGCTCTTTATTGCTAGCAGGACCCCGTATGTCGGAATGCAGTTCACGAGCAAGATAGGGTTTTAGCACCGCTGACCATTGTTCAATGTGATCTTTCCAGCTCATTGTCATTCTCCTATCTCGACGGCGTAAGTAACACCAACCACTCCGGATTCCCCTTGCCCTTGTTCTTCTTTTTCTTCTTGCGAGCACTCCCAAGGATCGGGCTTCTCGTCCATCCCAGGACTTCCCATCCCATGCCGGGAAGCGAATCCCGCACACGCTCCGCGATCGACTGCGCGAGTTCTTCCGTCAGAATCATCCCCTCTTCGAGCTCTTCTTTCGTCGCTTCATAATGCGGCTTGACGAGCGAGATGACTCGACCAGTATCCTTGAGCCAGGTCCGAGCCGCGGCGAGTGCTCGCTCCTGCTTGGTCCATCCGAGGTCCATGACGATCAGATCCACGCCTTGGGTCTCGACGACTTCTGGCGGTGGTTCGGTGTGCAGCGCGTTGGAACGCTCATGGACGGTCGTGCGTTCATCCTGACGCAGTTTCCACGCGAGCTGCCCGTACGCGGTATCGATGCAGTGCACATGAGCCGCGCCGTGGTGGAGGACGCAATCGGTAAACCCTCCGGTCGAGCATCCGAAGTCGGCGCAGATCAATCCCGTCGGATCGAGCGTGAACTCCTCAAGCGCGTGATGGAGCTTGAGCCCGCCGCGTGAGACGTAGGTGTACGCATCTGCCGAGGGTTGAGCAGGGTCTGTGGGGTGCTGGTCATCCATGATTACTGGAGTTCGGTCGTCGAGGTCGTGGTCAACGGCCGGTGCGTGACAGGCACCCCAACAATCGCGATCTTGAGCTCATCCGCACGCTCGATCATCTCGACGCGATCGAGCATGATCACATCACCCGCCGCGATCGCGAGACAAGAGCAGCCGTGCTTCGCGAGGTTCTCGATCGTCTTGAGACCAACGGTCGGGACATCGGAGCGCCGATCATGCTGAGCACGAGCGCCCTTCGCAAGCGTCCATCCGCCTTTCTTGCAGAGGTCGGCGGTGCGCTGAATCATCCGGTCCGTCCCCTCGACCGCTTCGACGGAGATCACATCCAGATCACGCACGCACAGCGATTGTCCGATGTCCAGACGCAGGAGCTCGGTGAGCAAGGGCCAGACAAAGTCGATGTCCGCTTGCTGAGCGGGGGTCGGCTGCGTCAGCGTCATCACGCCGGGCTGCGCGAGCTGGGACTGGATGGGGATCGTCGAATCGATGAGCGAAACTCCTTTGCGGTCCAGTTCCTCCGCGACGGCACGGAGGATCGCGTGGGACCTCCGATCGTGACGAAGCTGGGTCATCACCACCTTGATCGTAGTCAGATCGGGGATGTTTTTGAACAACCTCCATCGCGTGTGCATGATCTCGGCTTTATCAACATGACCCACCATGATCGCGTGCTTGACCCCTCGCGACCTGAGCTTGCGTCCCCACGATCCCAATCGCAGCAATCCGACTTCCTTGAAACTGTCACAGAGCTTTGGGAGAGTTGGGTCGTAGCGTCCATGGATCCCAATGCCGTGGACACTGTGCCCCATCTCGCGGAGTCCATCCGCGACCAGAATAGGGAGCCGACCACCACCCGCGATCAGCCCAATCGGTGCGGGAGGGGGTGGGGGATCAGGCAAGATGGACAAGACGCCGGACATAGGTGTGGTCTGGATTCTATCAGGTATAGGTTCTCAATGTCTAAATCATCGGTCTGCACGCCGTTTTCACGATAGTCGAATCAAGGTGGATCAACTCGCATGACGATAGTTTGGGTATGTCTTTGAGAGTTACGCCGGGGGTTCCGCCTCCTGGAGAGATGCACCCCAAACCCAACGAACGCCCCTGGTTGGGGGTCCGATTTACCTGCAGCGGTCAATACCAGCGTGTATATCGCAATACCGCCGGGACGGAGTACCTCGCACGCTGCGCCAGATGCGGCAAATGCATGAAGTTCCGCGTTGGGACGGGTGATGGCGCCACAGATCAGCGGTTCTTCAATGTGTCTTGTTGAAGTCGGATACACTTGAAGCATGAGTAGTTCCGCATCGCCGTATGAAATCACGAGATCCCAAGAAGTTTGCGCCGCATCCGGACGCGAGCTCGATGTTGGTGAGGAGCACATCGCGGCGCTCCTCGAGACCGCGTGTGACTCCACACTCAATCGTGTGCTCTATGCGATGGATGTTTGGGAACAAGGGATCAACTTTGATGAAGGCGTTACGCTGTTTGGATTCTGGAGACGCCGCGTCCCAGAGCCGGGGGAATCGAAGAAAACACCGTTGGTTTCCGATGACGAGATCTTCGACCTGTTCGAGCAACTCGGAGAAGCGACCGAAGAGAAGCAGATCGGATTCCGTTATCTGCTGACGCTCATGCTGATGCGCAAAAAGAAAATCGAACTCGAAGGCATGATCGCCGGGGACGACGAGAACCCCTCGCTGCTCAAAGTTCGTCAGAAAGTCAAAGGCGGTGGGGGGGCGGTCTTCGAGGTCATCGACCCCAAGATGGACGACGACGCGATCGCTGATGCGATCGAAGAACTCGGACAGGTCATCCAGTTCGATCAGGGCGTCTCATGTTGATTCGTGAGCTCCAATCAGTGCTGCTCATGCTTGTGCTCGTGATGAGCGTTGGATGCAGCAGCAGCGGCTCAAAGCGATCAGCCGTGACGCAAGAAGAGATCGATCAGATCATCCAGTTTCATAATGAACGCGTCGCGTCCATAGAACGCGTGTGGGCGCGGGTATCTGTTCGGATCAAAGGCACCGACGCGCGAGGCAAATGGTTTGAAGAGCAAGGCGAAGGACACCTCCAGGTCACTCGACCTGAATCTGTATCGCTGAGCATCGGGAAACTCGGAGAAACCTACTACGCGTACGGCTCAGGTACTGAGCAATACTGGATGTTCGACCTCTCCAACTCGGACAACCGAGTCGCGCTGATCGGATCGCTCGACAAGATCACTCCACAGCGAGCGGAAGAGATCGGACTCAGTGTCCATCCAGCGGATCTGATTACTGTGCTGGGTATCGAACCTATTGATCCAGAATCGATCATCGATACGCGATGGGAAGATTCCTCAGGACTGATCGCGATCCGATTCCCATCGAGATTGGAGGGGTGGGGAGAATCCGAGTACTGGTTCGATCCAGGACGAGGACTCCCGATCTTGGTTCGCAGCCTTGATGCTTACGGCGAGCGGCTCGCTACGACAGGTCTGTCACGCTACAAAGATCTGCTCACAGGGCAAAAACTCAAAAGCGGCGTACAGATCCCAGGGAAAGTCGAAGTCCGCGATCCACGAACGCAAGGCGGATTCATCCGGATCGAACTCTCCGAGCCGTCCCAGAAATCAATCCGAGCGATGGTCTACAACCCCAGCCGATTGTCCAGAGCGTACAGGATTCACGAATCGATCGATCTCGATGCACCGCGTGCAGATCCCCAGCCCTGACCCGCAGTCCAGATCCACAGCGTCAATCGCCTGAAATTGCCGAGCTGAGGTCCGAGAACTTCAGATCCCGTCGAGTTTGTGCCGACATAAAGAATGTACGGCTCCACACCCCCGATGGGGTGTGGGTTGTTCTGTGTAAAGGAATTGTGTGAGCGAAGAACCAGTCCAAGATAGTGTCGAGCAAGCGAGTGATGACGCGAAGACTGAACAAGGTCCCGCGATCGATCCGGTCGAAGCGGTCAAGCGCGACTGGCGTGATCTCTGGCAAACCCCCGCGATCCTCGCAGCTGGTGGAGTTTTGTTCCTTGGACTTGCATACGGAATCTCCACCAAACCTGAGCCGACACTCAAACCGGCGCTCAAAAAATCTGATGTGTTGCTCAAAAATGAGCATTACGAACAAGCAATCAATCTCTTGAATACTGAGGTGTATCCATTTGTTGTGGAGCCTGAGGGCGCGTCAACTTCTGACAAGATCCACTATCACCTCAATAAAGCACGCGCGATCGATCGTGGTCAGCGAGCCGCTGGCTTTGAGGACGATCGGAATCATGTCTCGATCATCCGCGAATACCTTGAAGCAGAGCGATTGGGTGCCGTGCTCGACGCACCTGACCTCGCGGCTCTTGCTCGGACCTATCTCTCAAGAGGCGAACTCGAGAACGCAAAGAATCGTGTAGCACAGATCCCCAAATCACGCAGAGACCTGCGTGACGGATTGAATCATCAGATCGTTGAAGACCTCTTGGACAGACCAGTCCCTGAGATCGATTCCGCGATGCAGATGCTCGGTGAGATGCTCGCTGATTCTGAACTGTCAATCAACCAACGCGTTTGGGCGATGGAGCATCAAGCACGCATCCAGCTTGAAGCAGGATTCGTTGATGAGACCATCACGAGAATCTTGCGAGAGATGCCGCGACTCGAACGCGCTCAAGCAGACGGTCGCTCGCGCCTCCATCTGCTCCTCGCACGCGGATATCTCGAACTTGGCGCGAATAGCATGGCGCGGACACAGATCAGTCACGCGTATGAACTCTCAGGAGCTGGCGATCCTCATTACTCGCAGATTCTCCTTGCGCACGCTCAGCTCGAAGATATCGAAGGCAACACCTACGAAGCGCGCGATCTGTACGCTCAGATCTCGGACAATTTTTCAAGGGATAGGCCATACGCTTGGGCGCTCGTGGGATTGGGAGAAACTCAAGCCGCGATTGGAGAATCGGAACTCTCCATCGAAGCGTATGACACACTCGTCGGGAACTACAACTCACTTGGAATCGAGTCTGAGCCGAGCAGGAAGCAAGTGCTGGATTCGATCTTGGCACGCGCCGGCGACTCACTCGCTGCAGGTAATCCAGAAGATACACTCCGCTACACCAACCTAGGCGAGCGTTTGTACGACAACGAGCGGAGTGTCGAGATTCCTGCAGAAATCCTCGCGATGCTCATGGATGGACACCGCGCGATGGCTGAGAAACTACTCGGTGGTCCAATCGATGAAACCCGATCGTTGCTCGGACTGGATCCGTCAACTCGCGCTCAAGTTCAGCGCCATCTGATTGCTGCGGCAACCAATGCACGGATGCATGCCGAACGATTCGTGGTAACCAATCTTCCTAGGCACGCGCAGTCACTGTGGACAGCTGCGGATCTGTACGATCGCGCTGGAGATCAGCGAGAAGCGATCATCGCGTTTCAGACCTATGCCGACTCGATGCCATCGGATCCGAAGTACGCCGAAGCGTTGTTCCGCTTGGGTGAGTCGCTCCGAGCAATCGGAGATTTCCAGAAATCAGCGGAGATCTTCGAGCAGTTGATCCAGGATCGAGAGGGTGTATTGGGTGCTGACATCGGCCCCTTTGCAGATTCGAGCTTTGTTCCCTTGGCGCAAGCGTATTTGTACGATGAGGACCCTGCAAACGATGCGAAAGCGGAGCAACTCCTGCTGACGGCGTTGAGCGGCACGAAAGTGTCCACTGAAACGGAACTCTACCGTACAGCACTGCTGGAACTCGCGGGACATTACGACTCGACCGGACGCGCTGAGCGTGCGATCGAGCGCTATGAAGAGTTTGTATCGCGCTACGAGGGTGATCCAGAGACCGCGGTTGTCATCTATCGCCTCGCAGAGGCGCATCGACGATTGGGAGATCGGATCGAGCAATCGTTGGGAGAAGCGATGCCCGCCGCGGAGCGTAACGAGCGCATCGCAAAGATGCGTACGCACCGATCCCGTGCGATCGAGCACTACGAGGGCGCGATCACCGCACTCGGAGCACTCAGGCTCAGCAGGATGGGGATCTTTGAGAACATCGCGCTGCGAAATGCGCACTTCTATCTTGGGGACTGCGCGTTCGATCTTCAAGACTACGACGAAGCGATCCGCTACTACGACA
>WUAJ01000116.1 GCA_009827215.1 Phycisphaeraceae bacterium | reverse complement strand
TCTGGGAAGCGAGAGCGTGCTTCGAGGAGTCCGGCGATGTGGTCGGCGTGAGCGTGGGTGAGGAGGACTTTGTCGACGACGAGTTGTTGCTGGACGACTGCATCGAGGAGGGGGGTTGGCTGGTATCCACAATCGACGATCCAGCAGCGTGAGCCGGGATTTGGGGCGCCGTCGGTGACGATGAAGCAGTTGGTTTGGAAGTCGCCGAGGGGGAATGCTTGGATGTGTGGTGTGCCGGTGGGTGTGGTCATGCGGTATATTATTCAGTGTGGGGCGTTGTGTGTTGATGATGGGGATGATTGGAGAAACTGAGATGGCGCTGATCCGAAATATTCATGAGACACAGATGAACGAGGTGCAGATGGACGGCGTCTCTGGCGCGAGCATGGCGATCATGGTGGGGCGCGGTGATGATGCGCCCAACTTCGCGCTGCGCTCGTTTGAGGTCGTTGCGGGGGGGCACACACCACAGCATCAGCACGATTATGAGCATGAGGTGTATGTGGTTTCAGGGAGCGGTCAGGTGCTGCTGGATGGGGAGCGGCATCCTATCAAGGGTGGGGATGTGATTTATGTGCCTGCGAATGAGGAGCATCAGTTCACGGTGGATGCGGATTCAGGGGAATCTTTGCGTTTCCTGTGCGTTGTCCCTGTTGAGCAGAACTGCGGGGGGCCGGTGCCTGGATCTTGAACTGAGGAGCGGACTCTTATGGACGAGGATTATGGACTTTCGATCGGTTGGGTGATCGCGATCTACGGCATTGCGGCGGCGATCTCAGCATTCGGAGTGCTGCGAGGATTGCAGATTGAGTCGGAGTCTTACATGCTGATGGGGCTTGCGGGATTGGTGATCACGCTTACGACGCTCCCGATTTGTCTTCGTCGGAATGGCGGTGGGGATGGATCAACTGATGCGGCGATCGAGATGGATCGGTTGCGATCGCAGATCTCGAAGATGACCAAGTCGATTGAGCATCTTGAAGAGACGATGATCCTCTCGGATGATGCTCGGCGTGTGCTTAATCGGCACAAGGAGCGGCAGCTGCTGCGAGGTGCGATCGAGGAGGACATCGAGCGTGGAGAGTTTAACGCGGCGATGGTGCTGGTGAACGAACTGGCGCAGCGGTTCGGGTATCGCGCCGATGCGGAGGAGTTTCGTCAGAAGATTGATCTGACGCGTGCACAGACGGAGCAATCGCATGTGCAAGATGAGATCCGCAAGCTTGATGTATTAATTTCAGAGCATGAGTGGGATCGTGCACTAATCGAAGCGGCTCGGATAACGAGGCTGTTTCATGATTCCCCGCTTGCGGAGGGGCTTCGTCATCGTGTTGAATCGGCGCGTCAGCGGTACAAGGTGGAGATTGAGCGGAGGTTCCTGATGGCGGCGCAGGACGATCGGATCGATGAGGCGATGGAGATGATTCAGGAGATGGACCATCTGCTGAGCGAAGCGGAGAGTGAGCAGTTCAAAGAGGTCGCGCGAGGTGTCATCGGGAAAGCAAAGGAAAATCTCGGCGCGGCGTTCAAGCTCGCGGTGCATGATCGTGCGTGGGATCGTGCGGCTTCGATCGGTCAGCGGATCATCGATGAGTTCCCCAACTCACGGATGGCGGGTGAGGTGCGTGAGCTGATCGACACGCTTCGCGAGCGTGCGTCAACTGTCGCTCGGGACTGAGTCGTCAGTTGTTGAACTTGTTTCTTTTTTCGCGACGGCTTTGGGGTCGGGTTGGGTCCATGTGTAGATCAGGAGCAGTCCAATTCCGATGAGCAGATAGAGGTCCGCGATGTTGGAGACATACGGCCAGACCTCGTCGGAGCCGCCTCCCGGCCAGGTGAGCCCGAAGGGGAGTTTCATACCTGGGAGTGGGTGGATGAAGTCGCGGACGCATCCGAAGACGAGTCGGTCGTAAAGGTTGCCGATGCCTCCGGAGATGATCAGTCCGAATCCTGCGTGTGCTGTCCAGTCCTTGGGTTTGGTCCATTTCGCAAAGAGCAGGAGCGCTACGGCGATTGCGAAGAGCGTGAAGATGATGAAGAACCAGCGTTGTCCGGCACCGATGCCGAAGACAGCGCCGGGATTGAGAACGAGCGTGAACTCGAGCAGCTTTGGGATCACAACAACTGGTTCGTGGTGAGGGATCAGGTTTCCGAGGTTGGGTTCAGTAAGCACTTGCGAGCGATCTATGTGTACAGGGAGATCGGTGATGCGTGCGAATGCGAGTGATTTGCTGACGAGATCGGTGATGATGCCGAAGATGGTTGTAATGAGGAGCCAGGACCAGGCTCGGCTGGAGCGGATGGTGGTGGGAAGATTGTTCTGATCTTGCTCTGAGGGCATTAGTTGCGGTACTTCTGGTCCATCATGCGTGCGGCTTCGATGGAGTACTTGGCCCATGGGAGTTCTTCGAGGCGTGCCTTCTTGATCGGTTGGTGTGTCATGAGACACAGGCCGTAGGTCCGATCTGCGATCCGTCCGAGTGCTTCGTCGATCTCACGAATAAGCTGGCGATCCGCGGCGGCGAGATCAAGATTCAACCCTTGCTCGAAGCTTTCACTTCCAAACTCCGCGGCGTTGCTTGCGGTCTGGGTTTCACCCGAGTTGGAGCGGAGCGCTTCGTCCTCAAGATGCTCGACATCTCCGACGAGTTCTGCACGCTTTTTGAGCAGGATGAGTTTGTACTCATCGAGTTGCTTCGGAGTAAATGGGGTCTTTGTACGGCGAGAAACCTTTGTTTCTTTTTTCGTTGTCTTCTTTGTTCGCTTCGTGGATGCGATGAGCGGTCCACCTTTGAGCAACGAGTTTGGTCCAAGGAGAAGAGGGCGCGATGGTGGTGCGTAATCCTCTGGGGACTTTTTCTTGTTACGCGAGCGAGTTGGTTTCTTCGTGGTTTTGGAGTCGCTTGATTTGGAGTCTGAAGCCGCGGGTGTTTCTTTCTTTTCATCTGATTTGGTCGTCGCGGCTTTCTTGCTTGTTTTCTTCGTTGTTTTTTTGGTAGTTTTCTTTGCGGTCTTGGTAGCTGCTTTCTTTACAGTTTTCTTGGCTGTTTTTTTCGTAGTTTTCTTGGCAGCCTTCTTTGTCGTTTTCTTTGCAGCAGCTTTCTTCGTTGTTTTTTTCTTAGTGGCTTTGGTTGTGCGTGAGGGAGCTTTCTTCACGGTTTTTTTCTTTGCCGCTTTCTTCGCAGGTTTCTTGGTGACCTTCTTGGAAGTCTTCTTTGCGGTTTTTTTCGCTGACTTCTTGGTGGTCTTCTTTTTGGTAGTTTTCTTTGCCAAAACGCACCGTCCTTTATGGGCTGACTCGAGTAGAGCACGCGGGAAGGTCCAGCCAACTGGGGGCAAGGGTAGGCGCAGCGGGATGTGCTGTCAAAGATATCGGTCGTTATATCTGAATAAAATCAGAACAGGGGTTACTGTGCGGTGGTGAGATTAGGTTCCGCGATTTGGACCTCTCCGAGTTTCCGGAAACGCTCGTAGCGAGCGTTGATGAGGTCTTCAGGGTCCTGCTCGCAGAGTTCATTGAGTTGGGATTCGATCCAGTTCTGGAGGAGTTTGGAGGCTTCCTCGTGGTTCCGGTGAGCGCCTCCAAGTGGTTCATGGACGACATCATCAACAATTCCGTTTTTGAGGTTGTCCTTTGCAGTGAGGTTTAGTGCGACCGCGGCGGCGTTGTTGGTCTGCTCGTTTGCTTGCTTCCAGAGAATCGCGGCACATCCCTCGGGTGAGATGACGGAGTACCACGAGTATTCGAGCATCGCGACGCGGTCAGCGACTGCGATTCCGAGCGCACCGCCTGATCCGCCCTCTCCGATGACGATCGAGACGATGGGGACTTTGAGTCGGCTCATCTCGCGGAGGTTCATCGCGATCGCTTCGGCTTGTCCGCGCTCCTCTGCTCCGAGACCAGGGTACGCGCCTGGGGTGTCAACGAGGGTGACGATGGGGAGTCCGAACTTCTCGGCTTTGCGCATCTTTGCGAGCGCTTTGCGATAGCCTTCTGGATGAGCACATCCGAAGTGGCACGCGAGTTTTTCTTGTGTGGTCTTTCCTTTTTGGTGTCCAACCACAAGGCATTTGCGGTTTCCGATGCGTCCAAATCCGGTGATGATCGCGGGGTCGTCTGCGAATCCACGGTCGCCGTGGAGTTCGCAGAAGTCGCGGCAGATGTGCTTGATGTAGTCAGAGGTTTGTGGTCGATTGGGATGACGCGCGACGCGGACCGTGTTCCATGGAGAGAGGTCGGTGTAGACATCCTTGAGCATCTGGATGCGTCGCTTCTCGAGCAGTTCCAGATCGGCTGGATTGGGTTTGATTTCTTCAGCTTGGATCCCGCCGAGGGCTGGGACTTCTGGTCCATCGGATTCGATCGCTCTTCGAGTGAGCTGGATTTCCTCTTCGATCGCGACGACGGGTTTTTCGAACTCAAGCTGGTAGAAAGTAGACATATGGATTTCCCTTATTTGAACGCGTGTATTGTATCGCAAAGACGGCGGTTGGGGGAGCGTGTACGCTATAGGCATGAATCAGATTCAGGTGCCGATGGTGTTTGTTGGTGGTGGGAATATGGCTCACGCGATTATCAGTGGCGCTCAGCGAGCTGGTGTGCTCGATGCAGAGCGTGTTGGGGTGATTGATCCGAGCGAGGATCGACGCGGGTTGTATACACATGGATTCGCATCGGCTGCGGATGGGATCCGTTGGCTTGGCGAGTGTGGTGGGGATGGTTGCGGGATTGTGTTCGCTGTGAAACCTCAGATGCTTGAAGTTGCGGCGGATGGGATGGAGGGGGTGATCGATGATGCGGGTTTGACTCCTACGGTGATCTCTGTGCTTGCAGGGACGAAATCGGATCGGATTGCTGGGTTGTTGGGAGATCGGTGCCGAGTGATTCGGGTGATGCCCAACACTCCAGCATCGGTGGGACTCGGGATGTCGGCGATCTCGGGGAGTGGGTCATCGAATGACGAGGATCTTGAGCTTGCGACCACGCTGATGTCGGCGGTTGGGGAGGTCGTGCAGATCGATGAGTCGATGATGGACGCGTTCACAGCGGTCGCGGGGAGCGGTCCTGCGTATGTGTTTTATTTGGTTGAGGCGATGACCAACGCGGCGGTTGAACTTGGGTTTGATCCAGCAGGTGCACGACGCATCGTTGAGCAGACAGTGATCGGATCGGCGTCCTTGCTTCAGGTATCCGACGAAGACGCGGCGACGCTGCGGAGCAAGGTGACCTCGAAGAACGGGACCACCTACGCGGCGACGACCACACTCGATTCGCATCGGGTGATGGATGCGTTTGTGAGCGCACTCACTGCAGCGAGGGATCGCGGTGTTGAGCTCGGTTGCGAGGGTTAGAAGTCTCGGCGCACGAACACCACGCAACTGATCAACAGCAAAAAACCTTCGAATGCAAATGAGGTCCCGAGGATCCATGTGGTGGAGCGTTTACGCATGGCCTCTTCAACACGAGCGGGTGCTCTTGGATCTGCAAACGCGGGCTCATTCTCGTTGCGGTTCATGCGGGCTGCTTGCTCTTCGTTCATTCCCATCAGCATTGCGATTTCTTCTTGTGTGATCAGGTTGCGTTCAAGGAGGGCCACGGTTTCTTGCGTCTTTGGAAGCAAGGTTTTCACAAGAATGACATGGCTCGCCCACTTTGTCCATGTTTCGGCGCCTTCTTCTGCAGAGACAAGGCGGGAGCGTGAGAGTTTGAGTGCTGGGTTCACGGCTTCGAGCGAGTCGGTGTAGCCGTTGGTGAGTTCCTCGCCGTCTTCTCCTGGGATGGGTTTGCCTTGCTCGCGGAGTTGTTCGATTCGTTTGTTCGCGAAGGTGGTTTGTTTTTCGATGTCTGCATTTGCGTCTTCGACTTGGAGGATCGAGCCTTCACGCTGTGCGATCATCATCGCATCTCCGACATTGACGATCCATATCGCGAACCAGAAGAGCATGGTGAGCAGGAGGGCGGCGATGGTTGAGCGGGTCATGAGTCCGACGAAGGCACAGAACGCGAAGAGGTAGCTGAAGAACGCGAGGACGATGGGGATCGCGAGGAGGAGTTTGGGTTCCCACGCGCCGCCTCGTATTCCCATGACGAGCATGCATCCGATGGAGAAGATGGTGACCTGGAGTCCGACAAAGAGGAGTCCGGTGAGGTATTTTGTGAGGAATAGGCGCACGCGTCCGATGGGTTTGGAGAGCACGGGTTCGATGGTTCCGCCTGATACGAGATCGGGGATGATGCTTGCTGTAGAGACGAGCGCGAGGATCGCGGTTGCCCAGCTCAACCAGATCGGGATGCCCCACGAGGTGAACTGGAGTTTGTAGAAGAGTTCCTTCGAGACGAGGTCGGTGGTAAAGAACTCGTTCTGGAACTCCCAGTGAAGGAGGGTGACGCCTCGCTCGTTGATTCCGAGTGCGGCGTAGAGCACGACGACGAGGAGGTTGAGTCCGAGGGTGAGCCAGAACAGTTTTTTGGCGTTGAGCTCGCGGTAGGCGTCGAGGAAGATGGCGGCGGTTTGGGTGAGGATCATGATTGGGCTCCCTTCTTGCTCGAGCGGGCGCCTGAGATGGCTCCGGGTTTGTCGCCGTGGTCTGTGCTGACGACTTGCATGAAGAGGTCTTCGAGGGAGGGGCGTATGAATCCGGCGGACTGGATCACGATGTTGTGCTTACGGAGTGTGTCGATCGCGGGCTGGATTTTTGACGCGTCGTCGGTTTTGAATGCGATGGTGTTGTCGGAGGTATGTTCTGCTTGCTCTGGGAGCGAGAGGGTGTTGAGTTCCGCGGACGCGTGCTCTGGGATTGGATTGGTTGTGGTGATGACGAATCCGGATTGATCGGCGGTGAGTTCGTCGATCGTGCCTTGCGTGCGGACGAGGCCGTGGACCATGATCGCGACGCGGTCGCAGACCATCTCGAGTTCGGAGAGGAGGTGGGAGTTGAGGAAAATGGTGCGTCCCTCGTCTTTGAGGTGCGAGAGGATGTTGCGGATGTCGCGTCGTCCGGAGGGGTCTACGCCGTCGGTGGGTTCGTCGAGGACGACGAGCTTGGGGTCGTTCATGAGTGCTTGCGCGAGTCCGACGCGTTGGCGCATGCCCTTTGAGTAGGAACCGAGTTTGTCTTTGTGCCAGGACTCCATGCCGACGAGTTCGAGGAGTTCGGATGCTTTCGCTTTGCGTTGCTTGCGTTTGATGCCGGACATGGCGCCGAAGTATTCGAGGACTTGCCTGCCTGTGAGGTACGCTGGGAAGCGGTGATGCTCTGGGAGATAGCCGATTTGTTGGAGCGTGTTTTTGTCGCCGACCTTCTGTCCTAGGACGGTGCCGGAGCATTTCGATGGTATCGGAAGGG
>WUAJ01000115.1 GCA_009827215.1 Phycisphaeraceae bacterium | reverse complement strand
CTTTCGAGGAGCAGTGGTTTGGGACTCGCGGTGTGCAAGCGACATTCATCGGTCATCCGTTGTTTGAGAAACCGATCGACGAGGGAGCGTTGGACAAACAGACCGAGTCTTGGAAGCAGGGTGAGAAGCGGATCGCAATCCTGCCAGGCTCTCGCCCGTCTGAGATCAAGAAGAACTTCCCGCTGCTGATCGGCGCGTACACGAAGCTCAAAGCAGAGCACAAAGACATGTGCGGCATGGTCGCGGTTACGCGTCCTGAAATCGAACCGATTGTTCGGCAGATCGCGAAAGATCATGAGATCGATTGGCCGGATTCACTTGGGATTACACACGCGAACACGGATGCTGTGGTGCGTTGGTGTACGCTCGCGATGGTGGTCTCTGGAACGGTGACGCTCCAGATCGCTCGTCAGCATCGTCCGATGGTCATTGTGTATAAGTTGGGTCGGATCGGATGGTCATTACTCGCTCGATGGTTGATTCAGACGCCATTCATCACACTCCCCAATATCCTTGCGGGGCGCGAGGTCGTGCCTGAGTTGGTTCCGCACTTTGTTGGCGCTGAACCAATCGCAGAGCGTGTGACCGAACTCTTGGAAGATCGCAACAAATATGACGAGCAGGTTCGTGAGCTGACCAAAATCACGGATATGTTCGCCAGCAAGAATGCTGCGGTCGGAGCCGCGGACATCATTGCTCAGTACGCGGGATTGAATCCAGTTGAATCAGGTTCAGATCGAGATGGGGAACATTCCGATTCCGAGGCACGCGTTACCCGCTCGATCAGTGATTGAGATTGTTTCTATAAGCGGTGAACGCACCGGGATGTCTTGCTCAATGCAGAGCTTCGCCGCGGCGTGCAGATCTTGTCTGGCAATATCTTCGGTCTCGGTAAAGAGCACTGTGAGTGCCGCGGCGTGCCAGATGTGTGGGTCAGCTGAGAGTTTGCAGAGATCGGTTTGCAGTCCATTGACGAACTCGTGTGCATAGCGTCCATTCGGAGCCGGGACTCCGTCTCGATAGGCGTACTGGGCGCACGCTTTGACCTCGATCCAGAGCGCATCCTCAGGTTGACAAGTCGTGGTGGGGTCTGGATGAAGAGCGGGGTTGTTGGCAAACAAAGTGTCCTGTGCCGCAGCGAGCAGTTGAAGCTCAGAAATAGGATCGGAGAGTGAAAGGTCCGGATTTGGTGTTAGCACGAGATCGCATCGATCACGATGGGTGCGTGAGGTGTACGCGTCGCCGTCGGAGGGGTAGTGAACCTCCCTGTAGACACCGACTGGTTCTGATGTAAGTGCATCTGCAATCAGTGCATGGAGTTGGAGTTCGCTGAACGCGTCAAGTCCTCGCACGGCATGCTCTTGGTCGAGAAGCTCGGCGTGATGGGCGAATGCGTTTGATGCGTAGCTCAGGATTTCACCAATCTCGATGGGCATGTCAAAGCGTACTCGAGTGGGGGGCGGCTTGCAATTATGACGCGGATGTGCAAGTATGGGTCGATAAAGGGATTTGTACCCAAGTCAACTTCTAGAACCATTCCGGGGGCCGTATGGCACTGAACGACATTATTAACTCCATCAATGGAGTCCTCTTCTCTGAGTACACCGTGTATGCGCTGTTGCTCACTGGTCTTGTGTTTACCGCGTGGTCATTCATCGGTCAATACCGGGCACTCACGCACGGCGTAGCGGTTGTGCGGGGTAAGTACGACGACAAAGATGATCCGGGAGCGATCAACCACTTCCAAGCATTGTCTGCGGCATTGTCGGCGACTGTTGGTCTCGGAAATATCGCGGGCGTCGCGGTCGCGGTCGCGCTCGGTGGTCCAGGAGCGATTTTCTGGATGTGGATCATCGGCATCCTCGGCATGGCAATCAAGATGACGGAAGTCACACAGTCCATGCTATACCGGAATACGGACGATCCAGAGAATCCGCACGGCGGTCCAATGTTTGTCGTAAAGAAGGGCTTCGCTGAGTGGGGACTTGCTCCGATCGGAACACTCATTGGTGGCATCTTTGTCATTACGCTGATCATCTCGGCGATCACCGGCGGGAACATGTTCCAAGCGTGGAATGTCGCGGACATCACCTTTACCTATTTCGGGATTCCCCAAGTAGTAACGGGTGTTGTGCTGACATTGGTTGTTGGGCTAGTCATCATCGGCGGGATCAAGCGGATCGGCGCTGTCGCGGGTCGCATTGTGCCGGTCATGTGTGCGTTGTATGTGATTGCTGCGTTGGTGGTGCTCTTTGCGAACATCGCGGATGTGCCTGGGATGTTGGGGCTGATTGTCAAGAGCGGTCTCCCGAACTTCATGGGTGGTGCAGACGCTGATGCGACTGGTGCGTTCTTGGGGGGTACCTTTGGGTACGCCGCGATGTGGGGCGTGAAGCGTGCGCTGTTCTCCTCAGAAGCGGGTCAGGGATCTTCACCGATCGCTCACTCTGCGGCGAAGACCGATGAACCAGTCCGCGAGGGTGTGGTCGCGGGGCTCGAGCCGTTTATTGACACGATTGTGGTCTGTACGCTGACGGCGCTTGTGATCCTCTCGACCGGTGCGTACAACCGCGGTTCGGAAGCGGATTTTGTGAACGCGAGCGATGTGCGGATTGTGCAAGCTGTGGATTCGGAATCTGGTGAGGCACTGGAGAATACCTGGACGCTCGAGACTGGGGCGCTCCCACGGATGTCATCCGAGTCACGCAAGATCCGTCAGACCCCTGAGAACGGATCGGGTTGGCGTGAAGGTGAGATTGTATTCTTCATTGTTGCTGCTGATGAAGATCCGAACACCGGTCGAGATCTACGCAAGATTACTGGATCGGTGAGTCAAGACGAGAACGACCTCTGGCAGGTGTCATGGAACACATTGGAATCCGAGATGGTACCACATTTCCGTGAACATACAGATGGAACTGTTGATCTCGGTGTCTACGGCGATTATGCGGGTGCTTCGATGACGGCGTACGCGTTCGATCGTCAGTTCCCTGGACTCGGGAAGTGGCTCGTCTCGATCGCGGCGTGGTTGTTCGCGATCTCGACGATGATCTCGTGGTCGTACTACGGCGAGCAGGGGATCTACTACTTCACGGGTGTGTTGGGCTCGTTCGGGAAGTCCATAGAGAGCTCAGCGGTGTTTATCTACAAGATTATCTATGCTGGATTGATCTTGTTGACGACTGTTCTCGCGATGCCGTTGTTTGGACCTGATAAGAAAGCATTCATCGCGACTGATCATGAACTCGACATGTGGACCACGCTCGGCTTGGGTGTGATGCTCGTTGCGAACATCCCGATCATGTGGATCTTCGGTGCCAAGGCGATGAAGGCGTACCATGAGTACATCGGTCGACTCAAACGAGGCGAACTGGACTCGCACGCAGCTCCGAAGATCACGGATGTGGTTGAGGGGCATGATGTTGAGTAATCTTTAGACGGCGCTCATCGCGATCGCGATGGTGAGCGACCAGATCCCTAGTACGATCCAGACCCGGATATCAATCCGGGTCTTTTTTTGTTGTGAATCATTGAGCGAGATATGAGAGAGCTGCCGGAGATCTCCGCGTTGGACTAACTCGATGATTCGGCGTGTGTTGATTGGGGATACGCCAAGCGTTCGTGCGATGTGAATCAGTTCGGAAGTGTCGCGGGGGATCAATCCTGAGGATCGGCATGCGTTTCGGGTTTGGGTCATCATTGCGATGAGCATGCGAGGGTCAGTCGATTGGAGTCCGGTGATCGCGGGATCGATGTCCGAGAACTGGGATTTGATGAGGTGTGTCGACAACACACGGCCGTCCGTGTTGATCAGACGCAACGAGGGAGTGCTCTGAAGTCCGCTCTGGGGATCTGGGGTCTGCACAACTTCCTTGTTGCACACACTGTGCCAGCTCGGATTCTGACCTTATGCTCCGGAACAGTTTGACCGATGTATGTGATGATTTCCGCTGGAGCATGAATTGACGAACGATCAAGAGACCCTGCCTGTCATTGAAACCACGCTCGATCCGAGTGGGGTGGTTGGTGCGCTCAAGACTATGTCCAAGCGAGGCAAGCTCGCGGGATTCCAGCTGGGGAGTGAAACGGGTTCCGCTATTGTGGATGCACATGGAACTCCGTTTGATTCAGATTTAATTGTACAGAGTGAATCGGATGGTGATCAGACTCGAGTCATCTTTCAGTTGGTCATGCGTCGCAAGATGCCGATGGTGTTTGCGTTAATTCTTGTGGTCACGATCTGGCCTGGATTGCCGCTCACCGAATCGTTCATGCTCAGTTTCGGTTGGTACGAACGGCTGTTGGGCGATTCGATTCAGACCTGGATGTGGTACTTGCCACTGACAGTGCTTCCGGCTCCGTTCGCGTGGAGAACCGCGATTCTGAAGTCGAAGAAATCAGCACATCAGCACGCACTGGAAACTATCGAGCGGATCCGATCAGTGGTCAGTTCATGACTTTCGCAGCCATTCCTCTTCGAGTTCATCGAGCTCCGAGCGCACGCTATCCCGTTTCGCGGTGACCTCGTTGGCGTGCTCTATGTCTTTCCAAATGTCCACATCATTGAGCTGTGCGTCGAGTGTGTTGAGTTCAATCTCCAGATCTGTCATCCGCTCCTCGATCTGATTGATCGGCATCCATGAAAAGCGGGATTTGGTCGCTGAAGATTCCGGCTTCGATTGTTGCGTTGATTTTTCAGATGTTTGCTTCGTTTGATCTGGAGTTGTAGACCTTGAAATGGATTCTCGCTGGTGCTGATCGTGCCACTCGGTGTAGGTGCCTGCGAAGATCTCTGCGTTCCCATGCCCGTCAAGGATAACGAGATGATCGCAGACAGCATCGATCAATGCTCGATCGTGCGAGATGAGGATCGCGGTCCCCTCATACGCGCCGCTGGTGGTCTTCCCGGTTTTGGGGTCGTGATGCGTGCGTGCAAAGGTCTCTTCGAGACGCTCCGCAGAGGGGATATCGAGGTGGTTGGTGGGTTCGTCGAGGACGAGCAGGTTTTTGGCGCTCGCGAGTAGTCCGGCCAGGACAGCGCGGGCCTTCTCGCCGCCAGACATGGACTGGAGTTCGCGTTGTTGGTCATCGCCTGAGAAGAGGAATGCGCCCGCGATGGTCCTCGCTTCGAGCTCCGATAGCGTGACGCGTTCTTCCGTGTTCTTTTTGACAGTGTCTTGGATATGTCGAAACACAGTCTTGGACATATCTACATTGTCATGTGTTTGTGTGAAGTGACCGATGTCCAGATTTGTGCCTAGCTTCACAGTGCCTTGATCGACTTCCTGTTCTCCGAGTATGCATCGGATAAGCGTGGACTTTCCAGCACCGTTGGGACCGATGACACCCCAGCGTTGTCCTCGCTCGATGCGGATGTCGAGGTCGTGGAAGAGTACTTTGTCGCTACCATCCTCGTTGGGGTACTTCTTCGAGAGCGATCGAGCTGCGACGACTATGTCTCCCGCACGCTGAGCTTTAGGGAGCGAGAGTCGAAGACTCGCGAGTTCGAGTGGTCGTTCAATCGTCTGAGTTTTGGCGCGATTGAGTCTTGACTCTCTCCCTCGTGCTTGTTTAGCGCGCTGTCCGGCTTTGAAGTGCGCGATGAACGCTTCTTCTCGTTTGAACTCCGCTTGTTGTTTTTCATACGCTCGTAGCTGGACCGTCCGGCGCTCGGCGCGTTGCTTTCGGAACGCGGCGTAGTTCCCTGGGTACTCGATCAAACGAGCATGCTCGACCTCGATGATCCGATTGACTACGCGATCGAGCATGTATCGATCGTGACTGATGAGAATAACGGCACCTTTGAACTCTTCGCGCAGGAACACTTCCAGCCATTCTCGGCCTTGGATATCGAGGTGGTTTGTGGGCTCGTCGAGCAGCAACACGGATGGATCTTGGAGCAGGAGTTTGCCCAATGCAACGCGTGCTTTTTGACCCCCTGAAAGATCTGGGACTTTGATCCCAAACTGGGCATCCGTGAACCCCAAACCATGCAGGATCTGATCAACCTTGTGGTCATTGACGAGGCCGCCGCTTGCTTCGATCTCATACTCGATGCGTGTTTGTTCTTTCAGGAGTCGATCGAGGTTGTCTTTGTCTGCATTCCCCATCTCTTCGAATAACTGTTCGAGTCGGGAGTTGAGTTCTTTGATGTGGTCGAACGCGCTCGCAACAGCTTCCTTGAGCGTGTGTTGTGGGTTGAGGTCTGGATTCTGGTGGAGGTATCCGATGGTCGCTTTGCCGTTGGATACCGATCCGTCAGTCGGCGAAAGTACCCCTGCGAGGATTTTGATGAGTGTGGATTTGCCGCACCCATTGCGTCCAACGATACCGATTCGTTCGCTCTGTTCGATCGACAGGGATACCCCATCGAGGATGAGGTCGTCTCCGTACTGGAGGGTCAGGTTGGTACCACTCAGGATGGGCATGGGAGAGGAGTGTACGCGTTAGTCGACGCCGAAGAATCTTCGGTGATGCGAGAGGATCTTGTGGGCTATTTCTTGATCAGGTGTGTCATCCCACACATGTTCGTCGAAGCATCCGCCGAGGATGAGTGCATCCTCACGAGGGAACATGTATTTGTATCCATCGTGGATGATGTACCCAAGATCCTGCGGCTTCATGTGCACCAGAACCCCGCGTGCTGGATACATCGCGGTGTCGTTGAAGATTGTGCGAGACCCAAGCGCCATGCAGTTGACGATGATTTGTTCTTCGAGTTGCTCAATGTCCTTCGGCGTGTTCAGTGTGTGTGATTGCAGGTCGACACCAGATGATTGAAGATCATCGATGAGCGCGCTGAGGAATTTCGGAGTGTGGATAAACATGGACTCAAAAGTGCGTCCGCTTCGAGGGGGGCCCGGGAGTGGGAGCTTGTCGATGTGCACTGGAGGCGCGATGGTGCCGTTGGTGAAGAGGAAGTCAGGATCGTGCGCGTATTCAGGTTCGAACACCGGGAGTGATTCAGTCCCGTATCGTGTGGGGTCGAGTTTGTCGAGGGATTGCTTGGACTGAGTGAGTATCTGAAGGAATCGCTCTTGTCCAATATCAGGATGGTGGTATTCAATCCCAACAGGGAGGAAGAGGGCTCCTGCGAGGACACTGAGTGTATTGATCCCGGCTTGCTTTGCGTATACACGGACCTCGTATCCACGCGAAGCGAGCTCTCGCGCAGTGGTTAGTCCGACCACTCCTGCACCAAGCACAGCGATTGAGTTCTTGTGATTCGTCGATTTTTCAACCAGATCGGCGCTTGCGTGCGCTGTTCCCATAGACAAGGTAATCCCGCACCCGCCGTGCCCATAGTTGTG
>WUAJ01000114.1 GCA_009827215.1 Phycisphaeraceae bacterium | reverse complement strand
GCGGCGGATCATTGCGAGACTACTGGACCGATGGATCGGTCTCTAGGCTATGCGCGGCGCTCAGTCAGTTGTCTGGAGTTTCCGTACAGCTGCGCGACGAGCGTGGGATTGTTCTTGGTCCCGATGATGATGCGGAGTTTTTCGGTGGGAAGGTTGAGCCGATCGACCCAAAGTCGCATGTGTTTCCGATCCGAATCAGTGGTGATACGGTGATCGGATCCGTCGTCGTCGGAGCGATTGAGGACGATGGTTCAGGGAACTCACTCGTCGCGAGCGAAGCGGTTGTGCTTCAGATGGGCGAGCTCATCGCGTCGATGGCGACAGAGATGTGCAGCGATGTGTCGGAGCTGCGGATTCGCTACAAAGCGATCGAGGTACTCTATCGACTCAACGCGGTGCTGGTCGCGGGAGGCCGGGTCAGCGACACACTCAAACTCACGCTCGAAACAGCGCTGGAAGCATTCGGACTCGAAGCGGGCGCGATTATGCTGCTCCCTGAAGATTCCGAGGGGTTGGGACGCACTGATCTCGAAGACGAGCTTGAGCGGAGCGCTTCGGTTGGGTTGAGTGAGAAGTGGCTCAGCTCGCCGCTGCCTTTGTCAGAGGGGCGTGAGATTGATCGTGCTTCGCTCGATGGAGAAGTCACGGTGATCGAGGACCTGCACAAGGACGACAGGATCCTTGCACGCGAGCAGGTCATCAACGAGGGATTGCGTTCGTTCCTTGGAACAGGGATGGTGTTCGATGGTCGACCGATCGGTGTGATCCGCTTGTACTCACGCACTCAGCGGACCTTTACTGGCGCCGAGCGCAGGTTGGTGCGTTCCATTGGTCAGTCCGCTGCGATGGCGGTCGAGCAAGCGCGTCTGATCAAGATGAAAGCTCGCGAACGGCGCACGCAGCGTGCACTCAAGATCGCGGGGACGGTTCAGCAACGGATGATGCCGGATCAACTTCCTGTCGTTGAGCATTTGGATATCGCAGCAAGGTTCCGTCCCAGCTTTCAGATCGCGGGTGATTTTTACGATGTCTTCGAGGTGCGCGACAAGATCGGGATCATGGTGGGGGATGTGGTCGGTAAAGGGATCGTTGCGGGATTGCTCATGAGTGCTGTACGCGCGACGCTGCGAGCGTACGCGGAGCTGAGTGATGATCTCTCGCGTGTCATGGCGCGGACGAACGAGGCAATCCATCGTGATACGACGGTATCAGAGTTCGCGACCATCTGGTATGGGGTGTTCGATCCGACCAACAATGAGCTGTGTTATGTGACGGCGGGGCATGAGCCTCCGATGTTGTTGACGCGCGGTGATGATGGAATCTGGTCACATGAGCTCCTTCGAGGAGAGGGTCTCGTCGCGGGGATCCAAGAAGACGAAGAATACACGATGCAACGCGTGGTGCTCAAGAAAGATCAGATCGTGGTTGCGTACACCGATGGCATGATGGACGCACTGGACTTTGCGGGTCAACGGTTCGGACGCAATCGACTGATCGAAGCGGTGATCAGCACATTGAACGAGGAATCCAACGCGGATGCGGAGCGTGTGATCGAGCGTATCTTCTGGCACATGCGTCAGTTCACCGGATTACAGCCGCAAGCGGATGATGAAACGGTTGTGGTGATGCGTGCTCAATGATCAATGAGAAAAGCGTCCGCTGCTTCCTTGCGACGGACGCTTTGTGGTTTGTTCATTCGGGTGATCAAGCGGCGTACGGGCCGTCGTCGTCATCGTCCATCGTCCACTGCGCGAAGCTGTAAGACTGGGTTTCTTCTTCCATGAGCTCGTTGAGCTGTTCCATCTTGGATTCAGCGTCTGCGAGTGCTTGTTGGGCAAAGTCGATCGAGTCCATCGTGTCCTCCTTGTTGTCTTTGCCGGCGGCGCGCCATGAGGGCACGCTTGTGAACGGCAATGGTGCGGGGGGATCCTCAATCGTGTCGGTCTCTCGGCAGAGTCTCAGATTCGGCATCGCGGCCCTCCTTGGACTGGAATGAGTCCAGATGAGTCTGCATAACAGATCGTCATTCGGTTTCGCTCAATGAAGCAGAAACCACACGAAGTGCATGCTTTGGGCAGCAGAATCCTGACAGATGATCCCATGATGCGTGTTATCGGCACTTGGGACCCTGGGAGTGCAGCTTTGGAGGTGATGGATTACTCGCTGGAATCCGGAGAATCGGGGATCGGTGCTGGAGTGGATTGGATTGGTCTGGACTCGCCGAGTTTGGGTTCCGTCCCAGCGAGGGCTCGCATGAGGTTCGCTTTGTGCTTATAGATGACGATGAGTGCGAGCGCGATCGCGACGATGAAGAACGGCGTGCCGTAGTTCGGAACCATCTGGTCAATGTGGGTTGCTGGAGTGTCGGCAAACTGTGACTGGGAACCGACTCGGCGCTCCTGCAGCGTCTCGTACTGATTGAAAGCGTACCAGGTCCAGAGTGGGAGCGACGCGGCGGCGAGCGACGACGCGGGACCCACCATGCGCCAGAGCATCAGGACGACGATGTACACCACGAACGCGCCTGCAGCGGGGATCGTCATCGCGGGCATGACTCCGATCATCGCGCCCAGTGCGGTCGCGACGCCTTTGCCCCCTTTGAATCCGAGCCAGGGGCAGAAGATGTGTCCTAGCGGAGCGGCGAACATCACGGCGAGCCAGATCCAGGCATCGCTCGGTGCGATGTCCATGCGTCCGAGTGTGCTCAGCACAGATCCCGCGATGAGCGAGGGGGTGAGTCCCTTACTGAAATCGAGTGCGAAGCAGAGGAAGAAGTATGGTCGTCCGAGCACGCGTCCGAGATTCGTGGCGCCGATGTTCCCAGAGCCGTGGTCTCGGAGATTGATTCCCTTAGCGCGAGCGATGAGGAATCCGAAGGGGATGGATCCCATCAGGAACGCGGCGGGGATGAGGAGATACGCGATCATTGCTCAAGCGTAGGGACTCGATAGAAGTTTGGCTTGGTTGTTGGCTGTTGATCAGGGACAGCCAACGGCAAATGCGGAGAGGAACGCGGAGACATCGAGGAAGTTAAATAGTCCTTCTCCTGTGAAGTCCGCTGTGGGGTCTTGATTCGCGTACGCGGTGAGGAACGCGGAGACATCGAGGAAGTTGAGGTCGCCTTCACCTGTGAAGTCTGCGGGGCAGGGCTCGGCTTCGTCGAGATACACCACGGGCATGTTGTTGAGCATGTCATTTTCTTCAAACGAGAGCTCGCCGATTTCTAGGTCCAGCGTGCTATCGCCTTCGGCGAGGGCACCGAGCCCGAAGTTTTCATGGCCACGAATCTTGTAGTAGAGATTTGACCAGTCGTCGTGCCCCGTGTGGACTTCGATCGATTCGGGCGAGTTCATGTTCGATTGGCTGACATCCAGTTCGATACCGATCGCGTTTGTTGAACCATCGATGTCCCAGTCGACCGGGGCGCCTGGTGATCCGTCTGCGATCCAGATTCGTGTGCTCCCGTTTGGATTGATCGGATTGTCGTTTGCGAACGCGAAGAGTCGGCCGCTTGAGGATGGGTCGTTTGATCCGATCCCGATCGGTTCTGAGAGCGAAGACTCGTCCACATCTGGGAGTTGGGCTCGTGAGTAATCAAGCTGGAGATTGTCGTTCCATCGCGAGCCCCAGTTGTCGCGTTGGAGTGCGTGCATGTAGTTCATGACGCTGAAGTAGTTTGGTTTGAAGTTGGTGTTGTCGCCTCCGCCGTGTCTTAATCCGAGGTTGTGTCCGAACTCGTGCATGATCGTGGCTGCCATGTCTTCTGGTCGATCATTGGGGTCTCTGAGTGTGATGATGAAATCTTCTCCTGGAATTTCGGCCATGCCTCCGACCCGGATTGTGCGTTCCATCGGCATCGGGACAGCGTTTGGATCGATGAAGGTATAAGTCTGTATACCTCCGACGACGCCGTAGCGATAGATCAGTGACTTTGCTTTGAGCAAGACTTGTGCATCGCTGTCGCTTCGCTGTGCAGAAGTCCCAAAGAACGCTTGTCTTTGCTGTAGCATCTGCGTCTTCACATTCCCGGTTTTGGTGATGTAGTTCTGTTGATAATCGATGTTGGGCAGCGAGGTCTCGTCGAGCTCGAAGTGCAGGAAGATCCCATCGTTTCCGCTCGGATTCGAGACAGGTGCGGCATCAAATGCATCAGAGACCTGATCCAGCAGTGACTGACCAAGCATAATTCCGCTGTGCGTGTCGATCTCGACGAAAAGGTCTTTCCGATCGCTGGTAGCGCCGTCTCCGGGGAGATCGATCTCAGGGATCCCGTCAATCTCGAAATCGACGCCGTCGGTCTCCCACGTGTTGAACAGCCCGTCTTCATCATCGTCGAGGTGATCCAGACGCATGGTAAAGCGTCCCGAGATATCCGCGGGACCTGCTGATCCACCCAGTCCCACCCCGGCGATCACAGTTGCCTGAACGACGATGGTGTACTCGCCATCTGGCGCTATGGTTGCGATGTCAATGAAACGGAGCTCGTTCTCGGTTCCACCCAGGAATGATGACATGACATACTGAAAGTTGATGAACTGATTCGGTAGGCTTCCAGCTCCCCCGATCAACTGAACTCGGATATCAACCGTGTTCGGCCCCAGTGCTCCTGTCGGGAGTGGTTGATCCAGAACAAATGCGCCTGAGATCACGATATCCGTTGTTTGAAGCGTTGAGAATGTCGCGGTTATCCCGGCGCCTGATGTTGCGTTGAGTCCGAATGCAGAACCAAGCGATGCTTGGCTTGTGAGCTCGGAGATGAATCTGAAGCCGTCTGCGTTTTGGGTGATGTCATACTCAGATCGTGCGAAGGAGTTCCCACCATTGGCGGCGGAAGTTGCGCTGATATCACCAACGAGCGAGCCAATATTCTGGAGCACTTGTTCGTTTTCATCGAGCAAGAACTCGAAATTCTCGCTGTTTGTAGATGATGCTTCAACTCTTGCAACCGCTTCGAGATCAGTGAAAGTGAGTTGCCCATGGACTTGCTGGCAAGTTAAGACAAGAGCTGGAATGGCAGTAATAACACAAAAGAGCGTGTTCGGCATGGGATCCCTCAGAGATGTGGTGGAACGACAATATGCCGATCACTGAGCAGGATTGAACCTATCAAAGATCTAGACCGGGTTCAACTCTCAATTCAGAGATGCAACAAATTATCAGGCCGATCTAGAAGATGCTCTACGGCACCCCGCTCAGAATGCGGAGAGGAACGCGGAAACGGTGAGGATATTGTGTCTTCTGTAGTTACGGGTGCAAGGGCTCTGATTAACGTACGAATCGCTGTGTGAGCACATCGAGGATGTTGCCAAACACGCAGTCTGGTTTCCCGGCCGCGTCTACGCGGAGGTAGCGCTGCTGATCGGGATCAGACGCGATCAGGTCCTGGTAACCTTGCCGGACCTTCGCGTGGAACGCGGCGCCCTTCGCTTCCATGCGATCGAGGAGCGGATTTAGGCGCGACGCGGCGGTGTCCTGATCGACATCGAAGATCAGCGTCGCGTCGGGTTCGGTTCCCTGCATCGCGATTTTGGCGGCTTCGTCGATCTCGGAGATCGGGATTCCGCCAGCGGTCCCTTGGTAGGCGTAAGTAGAGGAGACGAACCGGTCCGCGATGACGAGCTTGCCTTGCGTGAGCGCCGGCGCGATGACCTGCTCGCAGAGCTGGGCGCGGGACGCCATGTAGAGGAGCATCTCGCAGCGGAGGGACATGGTCTCACGATCGAGGTGGTCGAGGAGCGCGTCGCGGATCTTCTCGCCGACTTCAGTACCTCCCGGCTCGCGGACTTCGGTGACCTCGATCCCGGCGCTGCGGACGGCTTTGAGGAACATCGCGAGCTGGGTGGATTTCCCTGAGCCGTCGGGACCATCGAAGACGAGGAACTTGCCTCGGAGGGCGCTGATTTGGGCATCCGGGAGTTCGTGTGGTGGGGTGGTCATGACTTCAACGGCTTGGAAGGTGGTTTGTACGCTCACGGCTCTGAGTGTAGCGTGGATTGTGCTCGGATGAGGCGCGATCGATAGGGTTCTGGTCCGAGTTTTGGATCGATGAGCTTGAGGCGCGTGAGGTGGGCGCGTGCATTCTCTTTGTCGGCGTCGTTGCCGTGAGCGATGGTGGTTTCGATGATGAGTGTCCACGCGTGCCAGAAGTGTTTGGAGTCGTTGCTGTTGAGTGCGGTTGTGAGTTGAGTGAGGCGCTCAAGAGCGTGGGTTGGTTGGTCGGCGCCGATCAGCGCTCGCGCGTAGAGCAGTTCAAGCTCCGGATCTTCGGGATCGACGGAGTTGTGCACAAGACGCGAGAGCCTGATCGTGGCGGATGTGGGATCAGTGTCCACTTCCAGTGCCGCGGCGGTCCGGTGCCAATGCGTGGATAATGGCGAGCGGAGTCGATCCAGCGCATCAGCCGTCTGGATCGCGTGCTGGAGCGGATCGGATGGACGCTCCTTGAGCGCGTTCTCGTGGAGGATCTGTGCTCCCAGATCCGATTCGCGCGTCGCAGGAGTGAGCGAGCGGATCAGGGACTCTTGTTCTTGTCCTGAGGTGAGCTCAATGAGCTGGAGTTTCCAGAGGTCGATCTCGATGCGATCGGGGTAGGTGCTGATCGCTTGGCGAAGCAGCGGTGTGATGAGTGGAGATTTGGATGCCGAAGCAGTGTCGATCGCTCCGGCGAGTGCGTCGGCGGCACCAGGATGAGCCGGGAATCGATCCGCGAGCTTGGATGCGGCTTCGATGAGCACACTGTGTGAGTCGCGTGTGTTGAGGGCGCGGGCGCCCAAACACGCGAGCCAAAGCGAGTCCTCGGTGAGTTTCTGATCTTCGGATCGCGCGAGCGAAAGGAGCGTTTCGATCGCGTGTTGTTTGTCGTCGGTGTTGGTGCTCGTGAGCCGAGCACGCGCGTCGATGAATCGCACGAGTTGTGGGAGCAGATTGATCTTGTTGGCGTTGGTTTGATCAAGCCGAAGCTCATTGACCATCGACGCAATCGAGCGGTCGATGAGCGGCTCGAGGTGTGGGAGCATCGCCCGCAGATCAAGAAGCGGGTCAAACGCGCTGAGAGGGTCGCTTTGGAGCATCGACCACGAGCGCGTTTGTGCGTGCAGCAGCGTCCACGCAGGATCGGTCGTGAATGGGGAGGTGTCGAGCAGCTGGGAATCGGGTTTCTCGTGCATCGACAGCGCGAGCACTGCACTCGCGGCGGTGAGGTCTGAAATGTTGAGTTGATCGCGTTCGCTCAGTAGTGATTTGAGAGATTGAATGCTCAGCTGGGGATCGCTTTCTGATCTCAGCATTGCGAGGATGATCCGCCGGCGTGCATCGAGTTCTGGTGAGACAAAAACAGATTCGTCCAGCGTTGTGCGGATGGTGTTCATCAAATCAACGCTGTTGAACT
>WUAJ01000113.1 GCA_009827215.1 Phycisphaeraceae bacterium | reverse complement strand
GATCCAATCGCGGATCTGGACGACAATGGGCAGTTCAACTTCCTGGACATCTCAGAGTTCCTGCTCCAATACGGCGCGGGTTGTCCATAAGGCAACTGAAACGAGGTTTGCAAGCTGAGTGATCAGCGCAAAAAATCAGCCGGGCAGAAGTGGGTCTCTGCTCGGCTGATTGTTCTTTATGAGGATGATGTGTTTACGGGCATCCAGCTCCGAAGACGCTCAGGAACTCGGACACATCAAGGAAGTTGAAGGTCCCGCTTCCGTCGAGGTCCGCGGACAGATCCCCATTGCCGTAGGCGGTCAGGAATCCGGATACATCGAGGAAGTTGAGTTGACCAAACGGCTCTGCAAAGTCTGCTGGTGAGCACATCTGTGTGAGTTCATCTGGGCCGTAGTACACATTGTCGATGTAGATCGTGTCATCACCGGCAGTGGTGAAGCGGACTCGACCGATGTCGTTACCCCACGCAGCAGGAGGGGTTTGGTACTGGAACACCTGTGGCGAGGAGCCGAGCTCGCTGCCGTCGAGGGTGTCGAGTGTGTCCCAAGAGCCGAGCACATTGCGGACTTCGACGAGGATGGTGTCATCTGCTCCAGCGTTCGCGTCGGCCCAGAGATCGAAGTGGATGTATCCTGGGATGATCCCGAACTGGAACATCGCGACATCCTGTGATTCAAGGATTGCTTCTCCGCTCATAGATGCTGCATAAGTTCCACCAACAACCTCGACGCTTGCGCCGTCGATGTCATCCCACTTGAGTGGTGAGATGAGTCCGGAGTCGAATGAATCGACGAGCGGAGCGGTCGGTTCCGCTTCCAGAGCTCCGACGAAGAGATTATCGATGAGCCATTGGTCGTTGATGTCCGAACCAGGAGTGCTCATGCGGAGTTGGACGCCGTGCCACAGGAAGGTTGTTGGGAGCTGGAGCGCGACATCGATGTATCCATTGCTGTCTGTTCCTGTCGACGCGTAGTCGTATACTGATTCCCAGCTGCCTTCTTCGGTCAGGATCTCGACAAGCAGGGACTCACCCGATTCAACACCGATGGTGCGGAACGAGAAGCTGATTCCTGGGAAAGTTGCCGCGGAACGACCGGCGAGGAATACCGATGTAATCTGGTCATTGCCGTTGAGTTCCAGCACTGACCCAGCACCTGATTCAGCATCTGGTACAGTTGCTGGGGTGCCGGTGCTATCGAAGACCTCACTCCACGAAGCAGAGTCAAACGATTCATCGATCGGTAGGTTGTAGCGCGGTACATAGGCTTGTGCTTCCTGGATCGCGTTGAGTGTGTTGACGCGTCCACGACCAAACGCATCGTCGCGACCAGGAGCTCCGAGGTCATCGACGCTGCGATACAAAATGTCTTGCACATCGCGCCCGCTCAGATCATCTCGAACTGAGTAAATCATCGCGCCAACACCCGCGGCGATTGGGGATGCGTAGCTCGTCCCCGATCCGTTGCCGTAGGTCCCTCCGCGCCGTGTGGAGCGGACAGAAGATCCGGGAGCAGCGATATCGACAGCAGGTCCAAAGTTTGAGAACCCTGACTTGTTGTCTGAGGATGTTGTGGATCCGACGATGACGATGTCAGGTCCATCGTATGTGATCAGGTTGTTGTCGTTTCCGGACGACCAGAAGAGCAGTCCGCCACGATCGATGATGTATCGAGCCGCGACCTGGTTTGAACTGCTTGATCCACCAGAGAACGACGCGTTGACGACATGTGCGCCGTTATCGACTGCCCAACGGGCGCCTTCGAGGATGTCGAATCCGCTCGCGGTGCCGCTGGAGTTGTTGCTCACGCGGATCGGCATCACACTGAAGTCCCAGCCTACACCAACGACGCCGCGTCCGTTATTGCCTTGTGCCGCGGCGCATCCCGAGACGAATGTGCCGTGCCCGTTGACATCTTCGACCTGTCCGCCGTTGACCTCGGCTTGGTTGTTCACCGCGTTGTATCCTGGGACATACGCGTCTTCAAGGTCAGGGTGATTGGTGTCTACACCTGAGTCGCAGACGGCGACGATGATGTCGCTGTCACCGGTATGCAGATCCCACGCGCTCGCGGATTGCAGCCGGTTGTGCTGCCAGCTCGATCCATACTGTGAATCGTTCGGTATTGCGAGCGGGAAGAGGGTCCAGTTGGGTTCGACAAAGAGATAGTCTCCAGTCGACATGAGCATCGCGGCCATCTCGCCTTCGCTCACGCCTTGTGGAACCTTGACGACATACTCGTTCACAAACGCGCTGGACTTGACCATCGATCGAGAAAGCCGTGATTGAGCCGGTGCGACTTTCCCTTCTTTCGCATGCACGATGAGCTCGCGTGTGTATTCGCGTGATCCTTGCACCTCAACAAACTGGAGTGGGTTCTGGAGCGCGTCGCGCATACGTTGCTCATCGCCCGCGAGCAGATTGAACGATGCTTTGACCGCGTCAAGCTTTGCTGAAGCCGAGATGGATTCGCTCTGTGTGTTCTTAGGTGCGTCTGCGTTTGGTCCCGCGAACGCATTGGTCGCAAGTCCAGAAGCGGTCATGAGTGCAACCACCGTGGTCGCTTTGGCAAGAGTGAGTTTGAAAGACATTGGTGTTGGTCTCCTAATGACATCCCGCGACTGTCCAAGCCGCGGGACATGAGTAAGTGGCTAAGTTGAACGATGTGCTCTTATGGGCATCCCATCCCGTATGCGGAAAGGAACGCGGAGACATCGAGGAAGTTAAATGTACCGTCGGCTTGGAAGTCAACCGATGGGTCCTGCTGCCCGTAGAGCGTGAGGAACTCTGAGACATCAAGGAAGTTGAGTGAGCCGTCGTCGTTGAGATCCGCTGGACACGGATCGACCTCGTCGATGAACTCGGTGGTGATCGCGATGTTGTCGATGAACCAGTCATCGTTCGCTTCATCGCCTTGTGCGGTGAAGCGGAGCTTGAGGTTCCCGCCGAACGCGAAGATCGGCAGTTCAAGCTGTGTAAGTTCAAACTCGGTCTGGTCCACGCCATCAGAAACGACGGTGATCAGGTCTTGCCAAGTCCCGAGCAGGTCGAGGTACTCGACATGGAGCGACTCGCCGTTCTCAACACCCTTGTGCTGTGTGTAGAACTGGACATAGACAGGCGGGACTTCGCTTGTCATATCCAGTCCCTGCGAGGTCATGGAATCATCGTCGTCGAGGTTCACGCTCTGTGTTCCGGACGGTTCGTTGTCCGCGGCAACACTCGCGATCCCTTCGCTGAGTTCCCAGTCAAAGTTGAGCGATACGCCGTTCTCGAAATCGACAAACCATGGAACGGTGTTCCCAGTGAAGTACTGGATGTTGACATCATCAACATACCAGTTGTCGTTGGACTCGTCTCCAGTGGTGGAGAAACGCAAACGGAACATGTCATGGAATCCGAGGAACGGGAACTCGTAGCGATGGAAGGTGAACTCGCTCTGATCGTTGCCGTCTGATGGGATAACCGCGAGTGTGTCCCATGTGTTGAGGACTGTGCGGTATTCAACGAGCAGGTCCTCGCCCGCTTCGGTCCCGATGTGCTGAGTCTGGAAGTTGATCTCGCCGGTCGTGAACTGGAGTTCGCTGCAGCGGACCATGATGGTGTTGATTTCTGCTGTTGATCCGAGGTTGAGTGATCCGCCCGGAGTCGGCTCGTTCATCGCATCCTCGTTGACCTCGACATCTCCCATCGCGTCGCGCCACAGAGCGAGTGTTGGATCGTTAAACTCATCCATGTATGGAAGGCTAATGAGCGAAGGACCAAAGATCGCGTCTTCAACAGCTCGTCCGACATTGATGCGTCCGTGTCCAGTGAAGTTGTCCTCACCTGGACCTTCTTTGTCGTCACACGCGTTGAGCAAGATCGCCTCAACTTCCGCAGGTCCGTTGGATGGATTCGCGGAGTGCACGAGCATGAGTGCGCCAGCGGTGATCGGAGCGGCGAAGCTCGTTCCGGTTGTGTTGGCGTATCCGCCCGTACGTGTGGTGGATTGAACGCTTGCGCCTGGCGCAATACAGTCAACACCAACCCCGAAGTTCGAGAAGTTCGCGTAGTTATCGCTGGAGTTCGATGCGCCGACGATGGTGACCGTGTCCCAGTCGTTGGTTTGGTTGCCTACGCCGTCGTTCCCTGATGCAAAGACGAGGTGGTGTCCTTCAGCGCGGATGTGTGCACCTGAGGAGAAACTCGCGGGATCTTCCGCACCTCCGTAGGAACAGTTCGATACATACGCGCCATTGTCGGAACCCCAACGAGCGCCTTCAAGGATGTCGGAGAGGAAAGCATTCCCTGACGCGATGTTGGAGACCTTACAAGGCATGATCCCGAAGTTCCATCCGATGCCGGAGATGCCTTCGTTGTTGTTCCCGATCGCCGCGGCGACACCAGCGACCTGAGTGCCGTGTCCTGTGATGTTGTCATCGACGAACCCGCCGTCGACTTCAGCAAGGTTGTTGACCGCGTTGTATCCTGGGACCAGCGCCGCTTGCAGGTCTGGGTGGTCGATGTCTACACCAGAGTCACAGACAGCGATGATCTCACCGCTCCCTGTGGTGAAGTCCCATGCGCCGTAGGTGTCGATGCGCGTGGAGGGGTGGTACCACTGCAGGTTGATGCGTGGATCGTTGGGGATGGTATCGGTTGGGTAGCAGAGCCAATCGATGGAGACAAACTCGTAGTCTCCAGTCTGCATGAGGATCTCTGCCATGGTCTCGGCGCTGACTCCTGCAGGCAGATGGATCGTGTGCATATCGACATCGTCGAAGGCTTCGATCAGCGATGGCGCCAGACGCGAGCGAGCGTCGATGCGTCGTTTTTCGACCTGCGCCATAACGGTGTCCCAGTCTTGGACCCGTCCATCACGAGCGACGCCGAGGATCTGTGGTCCGTCAGCGCGAGCAATCGCGGCATCTCTCGCGACCTCTTGGAGCATCTGAGTGGTGCTCTTGACCTGCACATTGAGTCGGTTGGTGCGTTCCTTGAGTCCGATGACTTCGGTGAAGACCGTTGTAGGCGAGATGGAGCCGTCGAGGAGCGATGCATCGCGATCACTCCAGTTGAATGCGTTGCGGATTGTGTTCTTCTGTGTGCTCGTCAAAGAGACAGGAGTCGCGACGCCGGAGATCATCGTCCCGTTTGCAGGCTTCGTTCCTGGACTCGCGTAGGAGTCTCCTGCGATCGTTGTGCCACTGATCAGCGCGAGTGTGAGTGCTGCAGCGGAGGTTGTATTCATGATCTGGTGGAGAGCTGATTGCTTCATGACTGTTATCCCATCTCTATAGACGCGTTCCTGCGCGTCTGTTTGGTCAATGGCTCACTGAGCCGATCGAGAACGCATCCCAAGCCGTGAACCGTGCGCGGATCACAAGCCGGGTGTGCACGCAGAGCATGCCCGAATTTCCCCGTTTTTCAAGGGGAATCGCCGATCGCAGGCGAGAATCCATGGATTCTGTGCCGTCTGCAACGGAATCGGACGCTCATTGCCCACGAGCTCCAAACACCATTCCTGATAGGTCCGAGAACCTGTCCTTGTCATTTCCTGCTGATCGAATCAGCCATCCCGCTCAGATCGAGCGAAACGAGCAACCAAAGAACGGCTGCCGCCCCCATATTCGCTCAAAAAAGCCCCATGGTTGCATTTCACGAGGGATGAGCATTCGAATTGAACGCAATTTAATCACTATCGAGAGTCAGCACGCCGGATGGGTCGGTTCATGGCCCTCAAGCACGGCGTGGACATCGCGCACGACCCAGCTCATCTCGGTTTTCGCTTGGCGCGTCGCTGCGGCAATGTGAGGCGTCAGGATCACATTGGGGATTCCGAGCAGACCAGAGTCAGGGTCGATCGGTTCGGGATCGTGGACATCAAAGATGAGTCGAGTGTCTGGATTCTGCGCCGCAAAACGCTCTGCCGCGACAGGATCGATGACGAATCCACGCGAAGCATTGATCAGCACCACATCAGAACGCATCAACGCGAACTGATCCGAGCTGATCAAATACTTGTTGGATGCACGCCCGTCCACATGAAGGCACACGACACGAGCCTCTATGAGCAGATCGTCGAGCGAGCGTGCTTGCGACGGAGCTTCGATTTGGTGCAGGTCGTTGTGCATGACTCGCATCCCCAATCCGCTCGCGGCAAGCGCCACGCGCGATCCGATGTATCCCAGTCCAATGACGCCGAGCGTCGTGCCGACAACCGAGCCCTCAGTGATCGCGTCCTCTCGTGCTTGGTGCCATGATGATTCATCGAGCGATTGAGTGATCGAATGGATCGGACGCAGCGCTCGCATCATCATCGAGATCGTGTATTCCACAACAGACATCGCGTTCGCGTGGGGGGTATGGACCACGCGGATCCCTCGCGATTTGCACGCGTCGAGATCGATGTTGTCCAGTCCAACGCCGGCGCGTGCGACGACTTTGAGATTGGGTGCTCGATCGAGGAGTTGCTGATCGACTTTGGTATAGGTCCGTACGACGAGCGCCTGAGCACGCGTGATGAGTTCATCGAATGGAGCATCGCTCGTTGCGCACTGGACGAGTTCGCAGCGATCGCTGAGCCACTGAAGTGGTTGGGGGGCAAGGGGTTCGGTCACAATCGCGAGTGGGAGGCTCATGTGCTCAACTCTATGGTTCTCAATAGTTTACAGAATGAATATCGAGCAGAATTGTTGACTTGGATGCGATGAATCTTCTGATCCTTGATGCGGCTGATAGACCCAGCGTATGGGGAAATTCATGCGATTGCCGTGTTATGTCCGAATAAATCCAAATCGGAAGCCGGGTCAAGGAAGACCAGGCACAGCACGCACACACAGCACCCAAACTCATGGAGGCGCTCCAAATGAACAAATCCGACCTCATCGACTCTGTCGCTTCCCAGCTCGAGACCAGCAAGGCCGATGCAGGACGCGCCATTGAAGCCGTCATCGCATCGATCTCGCAAGGACTTCAGGAAGAACAGAAAGTCGCGATCTCAGGATTCGGGACATTCACCAAAAAGCATCGCGCGGCTCGAACTGGGATGAACCCAGCGACCAAGCAACCAATCCAGATCGCGGAATCGACCACTTGCTCATTCAAGCCATCGCAGCAGCTCAAGGAAACACTGCACACCAACGGCATGCAGAACGCTTGAGTGATCGATCACTCCATGAGTTTCACATGATCTGATCTCGGCGCCTGACCCGATCTCCTCAATGGACGCCGATCAGATCAGCAGAGATACGACAGCATCTCTCTTCGACCCCGCACGATGCGGGGTTCTTCATTTTTCGAGGAACGCGTCCTCAGCGAGGTCGATCGCTCGTCCCAGAGCCGCGGCTTTATTGACTGTCTCTTTGAACTCCAGCTCAGGAACGGAATCCGCGACGATCCCTCCCGCGGCTTGGATGTGGTATTCCCACTGACCATCGGGATTCGATTCATGGATCCGATCGATCGGCACGACGATCGTGCGCAGCGCCAGTGCGATGTCCATCTCGGAGTTGAGTCCGACCCATCCGAGTCCGCCGCCGTAGGGACCACGCCGGACT
>WUAJ01000112.1 GCA_009827215.1 Phycisphaeraceae bacterium | reverse complement strand
CTGCGCGAGAAGATCGAGGCGCTCCCGGTCCGCTTTGCGCAGGACAACAAGCAGATGGCGACCGACGAGGACCTCGCGGAGTTCCAGAACGCGCAGTCGCTCGAGGGGTACAAGTTCCCGACGATGGAGCTGCTCGAAGAACCCGAGGTCGGGTTCAACGAGAAACTCGAATCGCTCGTGCGCAATCAAGCGGAATCACTCGAGCACGCGCTGACACAGTACAAGATCGACGGCGAGGTCGTGGACATCGAATCGGGTCCCGCGATCACGCTGTACCACATCCGTCTCGCTCCAGGGACGAAGGTTTCGCAGATCAACGCGATCGAGAGCGACCTGGCGCGGGCGCTCAAGGCCGTGAATATCCGTGTGGTGTCGAACATGGAGGGGCGCGATACAATCGGGATCGAGGTCCCGAATCCGACGAAGGAGCGCGTGCGCCTCAAGGAACTGATGAGCAACCGCGCCAAGTTTGAAGGCATGAAGCTCCCGATGTTCCTCGGCAAGGACGCGGGGGGTGATCCGTTGATCTCGGACCTCACGAAGATGCCTCACATGCTGATCGCGGGCACAACAGGCTCGGGTAAGTCGGTGTGCATGAACACGATCATCATGAGCTTCCTGTACACGAAGCGTCCGGATGAACTCAAGCTGGTGCTGGTCGATCCGAAGATGGTCGAGATGAGTCAGTTCAAGGACATCCCGCATCTGATGTGTCCAGTGGTGACGGAGATGCCCAAAGCCGCGGCGATTCTCGAATGGGCGGTTACGAAGATGGACGAGCGCTACGAGCTGCTCGCATCCGCGGGCGTGCGCGATATCGCGGGATACAACGAGCTGGAATGGGACGAGCTCAAAGAGCGACTCGATATCCAGACTGAGGAGAAGGCGGCACGGACTCCGAAGAAGCTGCCGTACATGGTGTTCATTATCGATGAGCTCGCGGACCTCATGATGACCAACAAAGAGGTCGAGGGCGCGATCATCCGTATCGCGCAGAAGGCGCGTGCGGTCGGGATCCACCTGATCCTCGCGACGCAGCGTCCGCAGGCGAACGTGGTCACGGGTCTGATCAAGTCGAACATGCCTTGCCGAATCGCGTTCAAGGTCGCGTCGGGGATGGACTCGCGCATCGTGCTGGACCAGAAGGGCGGCGAGCTGCTGCTCGGACAGGGCGACATGCTCCAGCTCTCACCAAGCAGTCACAAGCTCAGCAGAGCGCAGGGGACGCTGGTGGACGACAAGGAGATTCGTCGAGTCGTCAAGTTCCTCAAAGACATCGCGGCTCCGAGCTTCGAGCGCTCGCTCATGCAGGTCAAGGGAGAGCAGGGGAGCGACGAGGATCGACTCGCAGCGACAGAGAACAACTCCTCCGCATCGCTCGCGGCGGCGCAGGAAGATCCGCTGTTCGATCGCGCGGTCGAGATCGTGCTGGAGACCAAGCGTGGATCGGTGTCGCTGCTGCAGCGCCGACTCGCGATCGGGTACACGCGTGCTTCGCGATTGATCGACCTGATGGGCATCGCGGGGATTATCTCCGATCACAAGGGATCGGTCGCACGCGATGTCCTGATCTCCGTAGAAGAATGGGATCTCATGAAAGAGATCGCGGCGGAGATGGAAGCGGAGCAACGCGCCGGCGGTGCTCTTGCCGCTGAAGAGGCTGACGAGACCGCGATGTCCTACGGCAGTGATCCGGAGGATCAGCATCAAGCGACGATGTTCATTGATGACGAGGACGCGAGCGAAGACGGAGCCGAGGGGATCGCGACTGAGGACTCAGCGGATGCGGAGTCGGATCTCGATGAGGTGCCGTTTGAGGTTGGGGTGAATCAGCACGCGGTCGAGGTGCTGGGGTCTTCTGTGGATGATGAGGACGCTGAGGAAGCCGAAGAAGAACCAGCCGACGAGCTCGAAGAAGACGAAGAGGAGTACGAGGAGGAAGAACTCGAGGTCGATGAGCTTGAGGAGGATGAGGAAGAAGACGAGGACGATCCCGAGCTGGTCGCTGAATCCGAGGAGGATGAAGCGGACGAGTACGAAGAGGATGAGGAGCTCGTTGACGAAGCCGAGGACTCGGAAGAAGAGGAAGACGACGAAGAAGTCGAGTACGAGTACGTCGATGAGGACGGCAATCCGATCGATCCAGAGGACCTCGAAGACGAGGAATACGAGGTCGATGAGGACGCGGACGCTGAGGCGGAGTACGACGATGCCGAGTACGAGGACGAATACGAGGAAGATGAGTACGAGGACGAGGAAGACGAGGCGCTCGCGGAAACAGGTCCGAAGGGGGCTTGATCGTCCGAAAGCCGGGTTTCTCGTCAATCCGCACGGATTGTGCGGGTTTCGGTGTGATTGCGAGTGAGAAATCTCTCTGACGAACTGAAACCAGAGACGGCTGCTTCCTATAGAAATACGATAGAGACCGTTACAGGACTGATTCGGCGATCCATAGGGGGTACCGGGCGGGCTGTGATACTAAATTTAACCACGATCGTTCCATACGAAAGGACCGTTCCCGATGCTGACGACATTCAAGACCAACACAATCCGCTCAGGTGCTGCGCTCGCGGCTCTCGCGATCTCGCTCCCAGTTATGGCGGGGACTCCAAAGGCGCTGACGATGGTTCCTGGAGATTCGGAGATTGTGGTGGTGATGCCCAATGTGGGTGAACTGCTCTCCGATATGGACAAGGTCAACGCGATGATGGGGGACATGGGGAAGCCTGAGGTCATGATGATGACCTCGATGGTGCGCGGCATGCCGGGCATGAATCTTGAAGGATCTGCGGCGGTCGTGCTCGACATGCAAGACGACTGGGAGCACGAGCCCGACGCGGTCGTGCTGCTCCCAGTGAGTAACTTCAATGATCTGACTCAAGGGCGCGAGGCGGTCAACGGGCTCGTCGAGTTCCCGATGGGTGGTCAGAACATCTACTTCCGTGACATCGGTGGTGGGTACGTCGCGATGAGCAACGATACGGACATCCTCGGATCGTTCACTCCGGCTTCGCACACGATCGAGCAGGCTCAAGCGATGCTCGGCACTGCAGGCAATCGCGTCGCATCAGCAAACGATGTGATGGTGTATGTCAGTCTCGATGCGCTGCGTCCGATGATCGAAGGCTCGTTTGAAGAGATGGAGCAGCAGGGTGACATGATCGAGATGATGATGGGTGCTGAGGCAGCGCAGGGATTCGACACATTCATGAATCTCTACAAGACCGCGGTTGCTGATGGACACGCGATTGTTACCGGCATGAGCTTTGATGATCAGCAGGGATTCGCGTTTGACTTCGGTCTGCAGTTCAAGGACGGCAGTGATTCGGCAGCGATGTTCAACAACAACGGTGATGCAGGAGCGTACTTCAATCGCGTGCCTCAGATGGACTTCTTCTTCGCACAAGCATTTGACCTACGCGGCGAAGGCATCCAAGCGATGATCACTGAGTACATGGACCTTGTCCAGAAGATGGATAGCTCAGGAATGACCGCAGGGTTTGACTTTAATGCCTTGCTGCAACAGTTCCAAGGCGGGGCCCAGATCCTTGGGGCATCCGATGCGATGATGATGAACGGCATCCTCTCGAACACCGTCATGTACTCTGAGGGCAAAGACGCGGATGCGTGCATCGAAGCGATGCAGGCGATGTACGGCAAGATGGGTGAAGTCGATCAGGATGGGGTTTCACTCAAAGCCGCGTTCTCCGATGAACCTGTGTCTGTCAATGGCATTGATGCGTACACACACTCCATGTCAATCGACATCGATCCCGCGATGATGGGTGGTGGTGGCGGGTTTGGAGCGCCGGATCCATCGATGATGATGCAGATGATGTACGGTCCGAGCCGTGGTCCGAGCGGGTACGCCGCGAAAGCGGGCGAGGGTATGGTCTTCACATTCTCACAGAATGAGGAACTGCTCACCAAGGCATACAAAGCCGCGAGTGGACAGAACACGATGATGAGCAATCAGGGCATCGCGGCTGCGGCTGCCCTGCTCCCAGATAATCGCGTCATGGAGGCGTATGTCGGGGTTGATCACATCCTCAACACTGTTGGTCCGATGCTGATGATGTTCGGGATCGTCCCGGAGTTTGAGCCGATCGATTCGCTCACACCAGTCGCGTTCGGAGCGACTGCAGATGGTGGCGGGATGATGGTCCGCTCGGTGCTCCCACTGAACACGGTCAAAGCGATCATGGAAATGATCCCTGAGGACGCGATGGGCGGCGGTGATGACTGGGACGATGACGACGATATGTCGTTCTGATACCCAGATTGAGTAGAAATGACGATGCGTGCTCGGGACAATTGGGCATGACCCAAGCGAACGAGCTCGCACCAACTTGGCAACTCTCAGACACACGGGCGATCACTCTTGATCGCCCGTGTGTTGTTTGTATTGTCAACGCGACCCCAGATTCGTTCTCAGACGGGGGGATGCACAATGAGATCGATCGAGCGGTTGAGTTTGTGAAGCGCGCGATCGACGGTGGCGCGGACATGCTCGATATCGGGGGCGAGTCCACGCGTCCAGGCGCCCAGCGAGTGAGCAGCGACGAACAGATCAATCGCGTGGTTCCGATCATCGGAGCAATCCGTCAGTGCGGGATTGAGATCCCGATCTCTGTTGATACAACGCTGAGTGCAGTCGCGCGTCGAGCGATAGAAGCCGGCGCGGATGTGATCAACGATGTGTCCGCGATGACCGAAGATCCGGAGATGCTTTCGCTCGCGTCGGAACTCAACTGCGGGATCGTGCTGATGCACAGGCTGACCACTTCCGATCAGGATTCCTATTCGGATCAATATGAACGCAAGCCGGAGTACGGAGATGTGGTTGCTGCGGTCAGAGATCATCTCAGCGCACAGCGTGAATCAGCGATCAGCGCTGGAGTCAGAAGTGATCGGATCGTGATTGATCCTGGATTGGGGTTCGGGAAGTCCGTCGAGGACAATCTTGAGTTGATCCAAGGCACCGATCGTTTGCTCGAACTTGGGAGTCCGCTGATGAGTGGTCTGAGTAGAAAGAGCTTTGTTGGTCGCATCGGATTGGGGAGGGATTCGAATCCTCTGGAGAGAGACGCCGCGACAGTGGGGTTGTCTGTGATGCACATGCGATATGGAGCGCGGATCTTCCGTGTGCATGATGTGGGGATTCATCGGGGTGCATTGGACGCCGCATGGGCTGTTATGCGCGGAATTTAGGGGCAATTCAGGGTCGTCCAATTGCATGTTGGATCGGTCATTGACGAATCGAAGTGCTAGGATTGTGACCTCGGGGTCACCTCGATCATCGGAAGGGATCCGATGGAATGCAGAACAGAATGATTGCTTGAGAAGGAAAGGGCAAAATCCATGGCCGGTGCAAACACACTTGAGTTCAACGACGGCAACTTCGACGATTCGGTGCTGAGCTCCGATCAGCCGGTGCTGGTGGATTTCTGGGCCGAGTGGTGCCAGCCGTGCAAGATGCTCGCTCCGACGATCGATGAGGTCGCGGACACCTACGAAGGCAAAGCGAAGATCGGGAAGCTCGATATCGACAACAACAAAGAAGTCGCGATGAAGTTCAACATCAGCGCGATCCCGACCGTATTGATCTTCAAAGGCGGCGAGGTCGCGAAGCAGTTCGTCGGTCTCACACGCAAAGAAGACATCGTCGAAGCAATGGACGCGCTTGTCTAAACAAGCCGCGCCGGATTCGGCGGTTACCAGATTTCAGGAGTTGATTTCATGACCAGTACACCAAGCACCCCACAGAACCCACTGAGATGTGGCGCCGTGGGCGTCGGTCGTATGGGGCGTCACCACGCGCGTGTTTACGCGGAGATGGAAGGCGTCGAGTTGGTGGGTGTTGTCGATGCGAATCTCGATCGCGCCAAGGAAATCGCGGCGCAGCACGGCTGTCAGGCATTCGCGACTGAGCAGGAACTGCTCGACGCGGGAGTCGAAGCGGTGTCGATCGCGGTCCCGACCACGTACCACCTCAAAAGCGCCGAGCCGTTTCTCAAAGCGGGTGTCGCGTGTCTGATCGAGAAGCCCCTCGCGGGAGACGCCGCGGAAGCGGAGCAGATCAAACGAATCGCGGAAGAGAACGGCACCTGCTTGATGGTCGGACACATTGAGCGATTCAATCCGATCATGCGCGCGATGCAGAGCGCCGCGGCGACCAACAGCGAACCGATCACTCCGCGCTTCATGGAAGTGCATCGTGTGTCTCCGATGACCTTCCGCTCACTCGACATCGGTGTGGTGATGGACATGATGATCCATGACCTCGATGTGGTGCTGATGCTGATGGATGGGCGCGAGCCTGACGAGATCCAAGCTTCAGGCGTCGCTGTTGTGGGAGAATACGAGGACCTGTGCAACGCACGCTTGGTCTGGAACATCCCGGAAGACGATGGCGGCGGACAGTGCGTCGCGAACATCACCGCTTCGCGTCTTGCGATGAAGACCGAGCGTCTGACTCGTATAACTGGTGAGGGCGGATACATCAAGATCGATTACGCCGCGAAGTCCGGCATGATGATCCGCAAGACCGCGAACGAGATCCAGATGCGTGAAGTCCGAGATCAGATCCGCTCAGGGAAGGACCTGACGGATGTGGATTGGACCGAGCTCATCAACATCGAGCCGCTGACGATTGATGACGGCGAGCCGATTGTCAAAGAGATCGAAGCGTTCCTCGAAGCTGTGAAAACCGGAGAGCGTCCGGCGATCGATGCGGAAGCGGGATTCGCGAATGTCCGTACCGCGGAGCGGATCGTCAAAGCAATTAACCTGTCCCTCGGAACCAGAGCTCAAGCCGCGTTGTCCTAACACGCTTCCGCTCAGGTTCTTCTTAACAAAGTTGAACATCTTTCCAAGACCACCCAGGATTCCCAACCAATGACCGACACGCCCAACCAGGCTCCAGAGAACTCAACCCCTTCGAATGAGCAAGAGCAAATCTCATCGGCGACCGAAGCCGTGACTGTTCCCGCTCCTACGAAGACCGAAACCAAGCTCGATGCGCAGACCGAAGCGGAGATCGAAGCCGCGATGGCGGATCTCGATGCTGCCGGAGCTGCGGATGCACCGAAAGCTCCAGGATCGATCCGTGGTCCACGCGAAGTGCGCGGAGGACGCGAGCATCGCACTGGGAGTGTGGTGTCTGTCGGCGCAACAGATGTCTTTGTTGAGTTTGGTCCTAAGGAACTTGGTGTCGTCGATATCCAGCAGTTCAAGGACAATAAACCCAATCCAGGTGATCAGCTCGAAGTCGTCGTCCAGCGCTACGACGCTGGTGAGTCGCTCTACATCTGCGTGCTCCCCGGCGCTGTCCAGAAAGCGGACTGGGAGATGCTCCAGGTTGGTCAGGTCGTCGAGGCACGCGTGACAGGAACCAATAAAGGCGGCCTCGAACTCGAGGTCGCGAACCATCGTGCGTTCATGCCTGCATCGCAGGTCGATCTGCAGCCCATACCTGATCTGGGTGTGGTCGTTGGTGAGAAGATGACCTGCACGATCCAGTAGCTCGATCGTCGCGGCGCTGGGG
>WUAJ01000111.1 GCA_009827215.1 Phycisphaeraceae bacterium | reverse complement strand
GATCCACCTCAGCAGCACGATTCCATGTATTCAGATCATCCGCGACATGGTACAACTCCAGCCGCTGACTCATCTCCACCTCAAACCTCGGCTGCCCATCATTCCCTGCAATCTCGCGATGACCAAACCGATCCACCTCGACATACACAATCACTTCCTGCGCCGTCCCCGCAACAAACTCATTGCTCGCGAACGGCTCATAGTTCCCAAACCCGCTCACGCTCGTGCACAACAACGCACGCGTCACGCGGATCCCCGAAGCGCGATCCAGATCACGCTTGACGCGCTCCAGCGCCTCCGCCGCCGCATCAGGTGACGCGATCCCACCTGAACTCGAGATCGAATCAAACACCTCACGCACCGCGCGCAGCGTGCTCAGCTCCGCGTCACTCAACACCCCCTCACTGTGCAGCGAATCGAGCGTCTCCACAGATATCGAGTCCATCCCGGCAAGCGCCGTCGCCGCCGCGCCGGGATTATCACTCGTCCGCGCCAGTTCAGTCAGCAACCCCACAAGCTCATCAACCAGCTCCGCCTTACGCTGCTCCGCATCAACCGAAACAACTTCCACAGCTCCCGCATCGATCACTCCCGAATCTACAGGCTCATCGATCGCTTGCGTATCAATCCCGCGTTCCGCAGCCGCTGCAGAGAGCGAGAACGAACCATCACTGCCCCCTACATCTGATTCTACATCAGAGCTATCAATCGCCTCAGCCGCGAGCTGTTCATCGCGCGCCTCCAGATCCCGCGCGATCTCCTCGGCGCTCGGCTGATACACCTCGACCTTCTCCGCGAGGTCCTCACCAGACTCCATCCCAGAGAAGTACTCGTCCATCATCCGCGCCGACTCAAGCACCTGATCGCGCGTCGATCCGAAGTCTTCGCCTGTATCAATCTGAGCCGTGATCGGATCATCATCCTCCGCAAGCGCCGTCAGCGAGGTATCCACCGCCTCAGCACCCTGAGGGGTCTCCGCTTGGACCGGATCTTTCTTTTTCTTCCACCAACGATCCCCCTTGCCGCACCCGCTTGCTGCGAGCAACCCCACCGTGCATCCAGTCGCACACCCCACAACCAGAATCATGCTGCCAATCCGACTTCCTGTCTTGCGTGCCATATCGAGCCTCCTGCTCATCTGCATGTAGAACACTATACCAAATCCCCCGCACTCAGTTCCGCCGCGCCAATGTAAAAACATCCCATCAAATACGGGATTTAGCGAGACGCTGCCACGAACGACAGCATCAGCCGCTCAAGCATGATCCCCATGTCCGCGCCGCTAGACTTGCTCGCCACATCCGCCGCGACGCACTCATCAAACAGCGCCCGCGCCCGCGCTGGACCCAGCCGCTTCGCCGTACGCAGGATTGTGTCCTTACTCGCCGCGGGCCACAGCTTGAGCTCTTTCCCGATCACATTGCCGTTGACCCCCTGCGCCAGCGCCTCGCTCGCGCCCATCAGCTTCCGCGCCAGATCGCTGCACGCGAACACCACAGGAACCGAGTTGTCCCTCGGACTGTTCCCCAGAATCACACGCAGCTCCGACAATGCGCGATCGGGATCGCCGCAGAGCAGATACGACTGGATCGCCCACACCTCTTCCTCGCGTGTCAACCCAACAAGCTCCGTCACCATCTGCTGCGTGATCGGATTCCCCTCACCCGCGCCCACCGCGAGTTTGCCGAGCTCCGAATCGATGCGCCCCAGATCAGCGCCCAAACGCTCAACCAGTCCCGCCGCTGTGCGCTGATCAATCTCCGCGTTGTACGCCGTGCGTGCCCGCTTGACGACCCATCGACACGCCGTGCCTTCATCCACCGTGTCGCACTTGACGATGATCCCGCACGTCCCGATCGCGTCGTCGAGCTTTCCCTTGTTCCATTTCCCCGCTCGCAGCACCAGCGTCGCTTGATCGCTCGGCCCCTGTGCATACCGCTCGAGCATCGGACGCGTCGTCGCATTCACGAACGAATCCGCTTCATCGACGATCACCATCTTGTGCGTCGCCATCAACCCAAACGATCGGCACTCATCGAGCACCTCCGCGAGATCCGTCTGATCCCCCTCGAACTTGAACACCTCGATCTCGCCGTGCTCCTTCTCGAGCTTCTCCTTGAGCATGCTCGTGTACTGCGTGCGCAGGAACAGCTCCTTACCCACGAGCACCACGATCCGATGCTGTGCGCCCGGCTGTCCCGCTGCTCCTTTCGATCCCGCCCGAGATGTTTTGCTTGCTTTCGCCACGAACCCATTGTACGCCGCCCGCGTGGACACTATCGTTGATCCAATGCCCAAGCTCACCGTTATCCGTGGCCCAGACGAGGGCAAAGAGTACATGCTCCCCACCGGAGAGCCCCAGCTCATCGGACGCTCCTCCGAAGCCCTCCCGATCTCCGACAACACCGTCTCTCGACGACACGCCGAGCTCACACCCGACGGCTCGACCTGGTACATCCGCGACCTCAAATCCAACAACGGCACCTTGGTCAACGGCGTGCTCATCAAAGACCGCATCCGTCTCGAACCAGGAGACGAGATCAATGTCGGGATCACCACACTGCTCTTTGGGATCAATCCAGAAGACCGCGTCTTCTCGCCGGTATTGCTCACAGACGAAGAGCAAGAGATCGATGTCGAGCTCACCCTCCCGTCATCTGGTGACTCATACATCGGAGACGCGATCGATCCGACAGCCGCCGCCGAGGACCACCTGCGCGTCATCTACGCGCTGACCTCGATCACAGCGCGCATCGCAAACAAACGCGAACTCCTCGACGCCGTGATGATGCTGATCTTCAACGAGTTCAAACCAGAACGCGGCGTGATCATGATCCCAGGCGCGACACCCGAAGCGCCGATGGTCCCAGGGATCGTGCGCTACGCCGCGCCGCCGACCGACGAGGACACGGCGAAGATCCATGTCTCGACCACGATCCTCAAAGCCGCGATGGATGGCGACGGCGTCCTCTCCACCAACGCGATGCAAGACCCACGCTTCGCGTCAGGAGACTCCGTCCAGCAGTACCAGATCCGCAGCGCGATCTGCTCTCCTATCACCTTCGGAGAGCAACCCTTCGGCGCGATCTACATCGACTCGTCCACCGTCCACCACGCGTTTGATCGTCAGCAACTCGCGTTGCTCAACGCGATTGGTCAGCACACCGGACTCGCGCTCGCGAACGCCGACGAGCACCTCAAGCGCGTCAACTCCGAGAGAATGGCCGCGATCGGAGAAACCGTCGCGTCGCTCTCCCACTCGATCAAGAACATCCTCCAAGGACTCAAAGGCGGCGCCGATGTTGTCGAGATCGGTCTGCACAAAGGCGATCTGGATATCTCACGCAATGGGTGGGGAATCCTGCGGCGCAATCTTGATCGCATCGCGTCACTCACGATGAACATGCTGACCTTCAGCCGCAAGCTCCAGCTCCAACTCGAGCTGACTCACATCAACAAGATCGCACGCGACATCGCGCAGCTGATGGAGAAAGTCTGCGAAGAAAAAGGCGTCGCACTGATTGTCGATGCGGATCCTGAGATGCCTCCAGTGAGTGTGGACCCCTCGCTGATCCATCAAGCGATTGTCAACCTGGTTGCCAACGCGATCGAAGCGGTCGAGCCGGAGACCGGCGCGGTGACGGTGCGCGTCGCGTTCAACGAGTCGCGTCCAGACAAAAAAAAGGCGGGGGCTGTTCTGCGTCCGGCGGTGGTGATCTCAGTCATCGATAATGGTCCCGGCATCCCGCAGGATCGGCTCGCGTGGATTTTCGAGCCGTTCAATACCACCAAGGGTCTCAAAGGCACAGGCTTGGGACTCGCGGTGACCAAGCGCATCGCGTACGAGCACATGGGACGGATCCGCGTCGAATCAACGCCGGGTCAGGGGAGTGTTTTCAAGGTAATCCTGCCGGCGGATCTGGATGCGCAGCTCGATCCGAGCGCGACATCGAATCGACAATCCGGCAACGGTGAGTCGGGTGGGCTGATCTGATCAACACATTGTTCCACGTGGAACACAAGCATGGTTTGTGCGGGAATCTGAGTTTTGCGCACAATGGGGGTGATCAGGCGGCTGCTTGGTCTGGGCTTTGCTTGCTGTTGAGCAGGCGCTGAATCGTTCTGAGCAGGCGCGCTCGGTTGAGCGGCTTTGTTTCGTACTCATCACATCCCGCTTCGAGGCATCGCTGACGATCTCCGGGGAGTGCGTTGGCAGTCAGAGCAAGGATCGGTAGTTTGCATCCCTCTTCACGCAGTTTGGTTGTTGCTTGATAACCATCCATAACGGGCATCTGCATGTCCATGATGATCAGGTCAAACGCTTCGTACAGATTTGGGTCGTTGAAGACACGGTTGAGCGCTTGCTGACCATTCCAAACGAACTCGAACTCAAGCTCTGTCTTGGAGAGGAAGTGTTTGAGGAGGAGCTGGTTGTCTGGGCCGTCTTCGGCGATCAGCACGCGTCCGCTGAGTTGCGTTGTTGGGAGTTTCTTTGTGTTGATCTTTGTCGAGTCGTCGATCGGGAGTTCGGCGATGGTGTGTTGTGCAGATTCTGATTGCGGGAGCACAATCGGGAGCGAGAAGGTGAAGGTTGATCCGCGTGCAACGACGCTAGTTGCTGAGAGCTCGCCTTGCATCATCTCGGCGAGTTGTCTGGAGATGGAGAGTCCGAGTCCTGTTCCGAGGTTTTCGTAGGATAGTGCGGTTTCGACTTTGTTGATGTCGACTTGCTCGAACGGTTTGAAGATTGTTTCGAGTCGGTCTGGTTCGATTCCGACGCCGGTATCGGCGACGGCGATGTTGAGTATGTCGTCGATTTGTTCGAGTTCGATGGTGATTGAGCCGTAGTAGGTGAACTTGATCGCGTTTGAGATCAGGTTGAGGATGATCTGTCGCACGCGATATGGATCGGCAACGATTGATTCTGGGATAGGGGTATTGAACTTGACTTCGAGATCCACGCCGCGCTCATTGGATTGGACTTGCATAGTCGCGACGCATTCGGCGAGGACTTCTCCGATATGACACTTGACGGGGTTGATCGCGAGCTTTCCGGATTCGATTTTGGAGAGATCCAGGACATCATTAATCACGGTGAGCAAGTGCGATCCGGCGCGCGTGATTCGGTTGACGGCGGTACCCATGGACTCTGGGTCGTGGTGCTCTGGGACCATGTCCTTGAGGATTTCGGTGTATCCGAGCACGGCGGTCATCGGCGTGCGGATCTCGTGACTCATGTTGGCGAGGAATACTGATTTGGCGTGATTGGCGCGCTGCGCGTTGTACGCGAACTCGCGTTGACGCTGCTCGCTTTCGATAAGCGTTCTGTTCATCTTGCTCGCGAGGTTGACCGCTCTTGTGCGACCTTGTGTGATGAAGAATGTGATCGCGGTCACAAACAATGCCACAAGAGATCCTATAAGCAATGCATCATTTGCTTTCTGTGTATGAAGCGTCATTTCTTCCGGTGTGAGATCTCTCTCAGGATGCAGGGTGCATGATGTGATCGAGGTCCTGATTGTTTTTCCACCAATCGTGTGACTTAAGGTTGATACTACACGCTTAGTTGGATCGCAATCTTTTTTAGAAGGCAATGAATTCGCAAGTAGGAGTTGGTTGCCTTCGTAATCTTCTGTGCTCAGCACAACTTGATCAGAATGATTGTTCCTGCCGTTGATATAGTTTGCCAAGCGTGTAGCGTCTATTGAGAGCGATACCCAGCCGCGTATAGCTTCAAGACGCTGTTCAGCGGTTTCTATTGGAAGACCAGGTTCGTAGCAGGGATAGGTGAAGACGAGCCCGTGATTAGCTTCTGACCCTGATGATTCAAGTTGTTTCAGCTTGAATGGTGCAGATATCTGCATCGAACCCGAGAGGGCCGCTCGATCATACACATCCTTGTTGATAGGTTTGGCAGATACATCAAGCCCGATGATCATGTTGTTATCTGGCTGCGGTTCGGCATACTTGATTATAAAATGCTCTGTTGCATTCTCCTGAATCACAGCACCTTCGTGTGTGTGGATATTGAATCCTGCAATACCTTGATTCAACATCTCGTCTTCGAACTCATCCAGCACTTCTGCTTTCACGAGTTCTACATACACAAAGGCGATCACACTTTGATAATTTTCTTCCAGCTTTGCGGATTTGATGAACTGCGCCCACTCTTGACAATCAACATAGTTTGAGGATGATGCAAACGCGTTCATGAAGAACAAGGCGTTCTGATAGTTGTCAATATCGTCGATAATGTGCTGATGATGTGACTGGGCACGAATGAAGATCGCATCTTCCTGAGCACGCTCTACTGAATGACTAAAAGAGAAATAAGCGAGCACTGTGAATCCTGCGCTGACGACTGCGACGATGGCAACAGTCCAGTAACGCCTAATCAGCTTAGTGATTTGCTCAATAAATGGATACATGCCTCCCTTGGATCGGATGGTTCCGTTGGGAGATTCATTTCAAGGCAATGAACAATGAGGGATTTGTAAATAGTTGCACTATTCGCACTGACGCTGGATAGTGGCGGCGTCTTTTGCGCATTCGAGTTCGTCTGCAAGTGGTTACACAGCGGCGGGCTGGAGGTTCATCGCTTTGGCCATGGCTGTTCCCATATCGGCGGGGCTCATCGCGACCTCGACTCCGGCTTCCTTAAGAGCAGATATCTTTGAATCAGCGGTGCCGGTGGGTTTGCCTCCGGCGCCGGCGGAGATGATCGCGCCGGCGTGTCCCATGCGCTTGCCGGGAGGGGCGGTGCGTCCGGCGATGAACGCGGCGACTGGTTTTTTGACATGGTTTGCGATGTATTCGGCGGCGGCTTCTTCGTCTTCGCCTCCGATTTCACCGATCATGAGGATGCCGTCGGTGTCGGGGTCTTCTTCGAACATGCGGATGCAGTCGATGTGGTTGACGCCTCGGACTGGGTCGCCTCCGATACCGACGCAGGTGGATTGTGCGAGACCGATCTGGGAGGTTTGCCAAACGGCTTCGTAGGTGAGTGTTCCGGAGCGCGAGACGATTCCGACGGACTTTCCGACTTTGGATTCGGAGATGTGTGTGTGGATGTATCCCGGCATGATTCCGATTTTGCAGCCGTTGTTGGTGTATGGGGAGTCGTGGGTGTCTTCGCCTGTCTTCGGACCTGGGGTGATGATGCCTGGGCAGTTGGGACCGATGAGTGTGAAGAGTTCTTCGGCGTGTTGCGAGTCTGCTCCGCGAGCGGCGGCGTTGCGTTCATCCATGATGGCGCGGACGCGGATCATGTCGTTGACGGGGACGCCTTCGGTGATGCAGCAGATGAGACGGATTCCCGCGTCCATCGCTTCGAGGATCGCGTCGGCGGAGAACGCTGGTGGGACGAAGATCATGGTCGCGTCGGCGCCGGTTTGTTTGACGGCATCGCGGACGGTGTTGAAGATTGGGAGTCCGTTGGGATCGGTTTGTCCGCCTTTGCCTGGGGTGACGCCTCCGACCATTTTGGTGCCGTAGTTGAAGCATCCCTTGGTGTGGAGGGCGCCTGCGGAGCCTGTGATTCCTTGGGTGATGA
>WUAJ01000012.1 GCA_009827215.1 Phycisphaeraceae bacterium | reverse complement strand
GGTTGGTCCACTGCTCGTGCGTGAGCTTTCCGAAGAGTGGGCTCGGGATTTCCATCTTCTCGCCGTTGATGATGCGATCGGTTTGGGTGCGCATCATCGCGAGTCCTTCCTCCACGCTGACCTCGTCGGCGGGGCGGAGTTCCTTCGCTTTCTCAGGGAGCTTGAATCCCGGCTTCATCTGCGAGGTTGGTTTGGTCGCGATGGGTTTGAGGATCAGCGAGATTGGGATGCGAACGAACCAGGGGGCGCTCATTTCGAAACCATCGAAGGAGTTTTTCATGAACGTGGCGCAGTGCGCGAGGTTCTGTCCGACGCTCCATCCGCCGTTGGTGTCGAGCGTGCCGTCGTTGTGGGCGGCTTCGATCTTGTCCAGATCAGCACGGAGTTCTTCGATGGAGTGGAACGATTTGGGTGACCATTTGGATTTATCAGCGACTTGCATGGTGTCCTTTCGACCCCCTCGAGATTCGCGACATCTGATGGTAGACCACGACGTATACTCTGGGCATGAAACCTCAATCCATTCTCGAAACGGTGCTCTACGCGGACGACATTGAACGAGCCGCGTGGTTCTATAGGGACGTGCTCGGACTCAACCAGCCCGGCGGGGAGTCGGAGCTGATGACGCACTTCCGGATCGACGAGCATCACGTGCTGCTGGTGTTTAATCCGCAGCTGTCAGATCGTCCGGGACGCGATGTGCCGAGTCACGGCCCGCGTGGTGCGGGACATATCGCGCTGCGAATCGAGGACAGCGATTACGACGCGTGGAAGGATCAGCTCAGCTCCTTCGGGATCGGGGTCGAGCAAGAAGTCGCCTGGGGCGAGGACGACGGGTTCGATCACGGGCGTTCGATCTATTGCCGGGACCCGTACGGGAACTCTGTGGAGCTGATCACGGCTGATATCTGGCGTGGGCCGCGGAATTCGTGACTCTGAAACCGGAGCGGGCTGAGTCCCTACACTCTGGCATGAAGACCTCCAACCCAACGTTCGTCGCATTCATCGCTTCGGTGTCCCTGCTCGTGGTGTTCATCGCGGGCTGTTCCAAGTCCGAGGAGCCTGCTGCTGAGAACACATCAGCGAGTGAACCCAAGGCGGATACGAGCTATCTTGATCAGCTCGCCGCGGAGCAGGGGATTGATCTTGAGGAGGATAAACCTCAGGTGACCTCACAACCGACGAGCAGCGACGATGGGCCGGAGTCTGATGACGAGGACGATGGCGAAGAGGAACGCGAGTGGGTGAAGGACGAAGGGTCAAAGTCACTCTTTGGACGATCACGCGATAAAGCGAAAGACCTCCAGAATCAGATCCGAGGCGGGACAACAGCTGAAGACGGGCTCGCGAACACGCTTCTTGAGGAGGAGTACGCGGCGAGTTCGGGATACCGCTGGGACATGCCTGAGAGCTGGCGCATGGCGATGCCGTCGCGTGATCAGTTCGCGCAGATGTACATCACGAATCCACTCGGGAACGCTTCGGTTTCATTTACCGAAGAAGACGCGAGTGTGAATGCACTGGTTCGCAGCATGCAAGAGCAGATCATTGATCCGATGGGTGGACGCAGCAGAGCAAGGACTTCTGAGAAAACGATCCAAGGCAATAGCGTCACAATAGTTGATCTGGCTGGGACCTATCTCGATCCCGGAGCGAAGGGTGGAACGAACGAACAGATTTTCTACGCGATCCACGCCGCGATCTTCGATCTGGGTGATGTGCGAGTGCTCATCAAGATGTGGGGTCCCGAAGATACAGTCAATCAGAGCAAAGTGCTCTTTGATAAAATGATCAACGAGACCACAGCCGAGTGAGCGGCGTGCCGTGTCCAATCTGTCAAACCTCGTCCGCGGAGTGCGGGGGCATCGTCCACAACAAACCCGCGATGGTCGCGGGGGTCGAGATCGATCTGGGTGATGCTCGGTTTGAGATGCACAGCTGTCCGAGCTGTGGATTGCAGTTCAAGCACCCATTCATACCAGAAAGCCAGCTCATCGCGTGCTACGAGCAAGCATCCGGCGATCACTGGGAAGACTCACCAGATCCCTATAAGCGAAGGTTCGACGACATCGAGCGTGTCATCAACACGCACGCGAACGGCCCCAAGGTGCTGGATATCGGGTGCTCCAACGGGGCGCTGCTTGGATACATGGGGCAATCATGGGAACGCTCCGGGATCGAGCCGGGTCAGCAAGCGGCTCAGCACGCGGAGCAGCGCGGCGTGCGGATCATCGCGCCGATGCTCGAGCAGTGTGAAACTGACGAACGATTCGATATAATCCTCGCGATTGATGTGCTTGAGCATCTGCTCGATCCGAGCGATTTCATTGAGCGCGTCCGAAGATTGTTGACTGAACGCGGGATCTTTGTTGGGTTTACCGGAGACACGGACGCACGCTCATGGAAGTGGCACGGCTCGCGGTACTGGTACGCCTCGCTCCCGGAGCATCAGGTGTTCTACAACAGAGCAACGATCGATCAGCTCGCACAAACGCACGGCTTCGAGGTTGTGCACTACGAGCGGACGAGCCATGCGCGATTCAAGTCGACTCGCAGAGTGCGCGACAACCTCAGGGGCGCGATCTGGGGGCTCATGATGCGACTGGGGATGCACAAGCATGCGTCCCCGCCGGGGTGGCTCCCCGCGAAGGATCACATGCTCTTTGCAATCAAACTCCGGTAGCGTGCTCTGCAAAGAGTTCTGAAAGACTTTGACCTCTGTATCGAGCGATGTCTCTGCGTTCTTGGAGTCCGCGCGCGTTGAGTGCTCGGTCCGCGTAGTACGCGATTCGGCCGAGCTGGTAACGGATGGGGTTGTTGCGGTAGTGGGGGTAGCGCTCGTCGAGGATGGCGCGTTCCTTTTCGTACTGCGCTCTCCATCGTTCGTTCTCGCCTTTGGCATCGGTGTGGATCCGGTGGATCCCGATGTACTTGTTGATCCGCCGAGCGTTTGCGGTCGGGAGCATCCGATACCAAAGATCGGTGTCCATCGTGCAGTGCATGGATCGGTCGAGTCCGCCGACGCTTTCGTAGAGCGATCTGCGGAAGAAGGTGCTGGGTTGGTGGGTCCGCATGTATCCGAACCTCGCCCAGCGATGGGAGGGGCCGGCTCTGCGATCGCAGCGGATGACCTCGGAGCGTTCGTTGACGACGATCGTGTTGCCCTCAAAGAGTCCGGTGTTTGTGCAGCACGAGAACCAGTCGCGCATCTCTTTGACCGCGCCGGGAAAGAGCGCATCGTCGGAGTTGACCCACGCGAGGATGTCTCCGGTGGCGCGTTTAAAACCGTTGATGATCGCGTCGGATTGGCCGTCGTCCTTCTCGGATTGCCAGTGGGTCAGGTGCGGCGCGTAGCGTTCGATGATGTCCCTGGATCCGTCGTCGGATCCGCCGTCCATGACGATGAGCTCGTGGATCTGGTCGCGCTGGGCGCACAACGACATCAGAGCCTCGTCGAGGTATCGCGCCTGGTTATACGAAGGCACAACGATCGAGACAGTGGGGATCGGCATCGCTTGGGTGTGTTATGTCGGGGGTTAGCTAAGTCCGAGGAGTTCGATCTCGAAGATCAGGTCGGCGCGTGCTGGGATCGCAGGTGGTGAACCAAACTCGCCGTAGGCCTTGGCGTAGGGGATGGTGAGCTTGCGCTTGCCGCCGACCTTCATGCCCGGGATGCCTTCTTGCCATCCCTGGATGAGGTTGTTGAGCGGGAAGTTGATGGACTGTCCGCGATCGTACGAGGAGTCGAAGACGGTGCCGTCCATGAGCGTGCCTTTGTAGTGGACCTCAACCGTCGCGCCTTGTGGGCACTCCATGCCGTCGCCGGTGGTGATGTCTTCGATGATGATGTCGGTGATTTGTTCGCTCATGGCTCGTCCTTTCGGTGGCTTCTGATCGTCTTAGTTGAGCCCAATGGTAGTCATCAGAGCCCGAAATATTCACTCACATAACTGGGGATATGCTCCGCTTTCGTGAGGTTGACGACATCAAGAAGTCGCATGAGATCGCGTTTGAGCTTCTCTTGGATCCCATCCGCGTCGATCTCGTCGTCGTCGATGGTTCGGAGGTAGCGGTAGCGTCCTCTGCTTCGTTCTTCGCCTTGGATATTGGTGAGTTCGATCGCTCCAAGCTCGGCGAGTCGGATAAGGACGTAGTCCATGATCCCGCCACCTAAGCCGTGGGCGTGTCCCTTGCCGATCACGTGGATGCGAAGGTCGTCGCTGTCGAAATCGTCGTGCGCGAATCGCGCCTCGATCGCGCTCATGGTCTGCATGATCAGGTCAGGGGTGGGATTCTGCCAGCGGATGAACTCCTGTTGGATGGTCAGGTCGGACTGGGCGTACAGGATCTTGCAGATCGAATCCAGCCCGTCGCGTCCGGCGCGTCCGACCTCTTGGTGGTACGCCTCGACCGATCCCGGCAGCTGCGCATGGATCACCGCTCGCAGGTCGGACTTGTCCACCCCCATCCCGAACGCGTTGGTCGCGCACAGGAGCAGGTTCTCATCCGGAGTCGCGTTGATGAACTGCTTGTACACTCGGCGTCGCTCGCTCGGAGGGAGCCGCCCGTGGTAGATCTCGACGGGACGATCCATCGCACGCTTGATCAGCGGCGCCATCCGATCGAGGTCCTTGATGAGCGTGAAGTAGACGATCGAAGTCCCTCGAACGTCCTTGAGCGTGTCGCGGAGCTTCTCGATCTTGTCATCATCGTCCCAGACTTCGACGCACGAGAGTTTGAGGTTCGGTCGATCCACAGGAGCCGCGAACAACGGCATCTCGTCCTCGCTCGTTCCCACCACCACACGCACATCCTGGCGCACGGCTTTGGTTGCTGTCGCGGTCAGCGCGATGGTGACGGGATTCCCGAGCTCCTTGCGGAACTCACCGATCCGCTGGTACGCGGGACGCAGGTCGTGTCCCCACTTGGTGACACAGTGGCACTCGTCGATCGCGAGGAGATTAACCCCGCCGGGGCATTGGTCGAGCGCTTCGCGGAAGTCGTCCTTGGTCATCCGTTCCGGAGTCGCGTAGAACAGCTCGTACTCGCCGTCAGCGAGCTTTTTGTATCGCTTCCGGCGTTCGTTCTTGGGGACTGTGGAGTTGACGTACTCCGCGTTGATCCCTCGCTGCTTGAGCGCATGGACCTGGTCTTCCATCAGCGCGATGAGCGGCGAGAAGACGAGTCCGATGCCTTCGCCGTCGCATTCGTCGCGCATCGCGAGTGCAGGGAGCTGGAAGCACAGCGACTTACCCGATCCTGTGGGCATGACGACCAGCGCGTCCTGCCCCTCCATGACGTGGTTGATGATCTGGGACTGCAACGGACGGAGCTCGTCGAGCCCGAAGCGGTCGTGGAGGATGGAACTGAGCATCGCCGAGGTCATCGGCAAGGGTATGAACGCATGGGTGGTAAGTCTCGATTAAATCGCAGAATCCACCGAAGCGTTCTTGTTGGCGCGGAGCCACTCGAGCTTCTTGACGTACATGACGCAGGTGCTCACAAAGGTCGCGTGCGACCAGGTCAGTGGCGACACAGAGATCGGGTCCCCAGAATATGGATCGAACTGCTCCGCGAGCACTCCAGATGGTCGTGTTCGGCGATGGGTCCATTCGAGCAATCGCATCGCGGGCTTGAGTTCGTCGATACTCTCTGCTTTCTCGATCTGGTACTGCGCCTGCCAGAGAGTGCAGATGACCCAAGGGTTTCCTGGAACTTCGTCGGTGTTTTCAGTCTCGATCTGGTGGTAATAGTCGCGTTCGTATCTCGCACATCCTCCGACATCGGTTTTGACCCAGAGCCGATCGCGCATCGTGTCCATCTCGGATCGGATGAGTGGGTCATCTGAACTGAATGCATCAAACGCGAACAATGCGAAGTTCGCGCTGTCTCGTGTCATGTCGAGGCGGTAGCTGCCGTCTTCGAGCGGGACGGCCATGCGCGCGAAGTGTCCGCGTTCATCGTGCCAGAAGTGACGACGCAGCGCGCCCTTCATCCGCTCGGCGCCCTCTCTGAATGCGGCGGAGAGGTCCATCTCTCCGAAATCGCTCGCGAACTCGGACGCCGCGTTGAGCGCCCCGATGGTCGCGGCGACTGTGAAGGTGTGGATCCCACGCCGTTCTTCCCAGAGATCCCATGAAGGGAGTGGGAGTCCATTGTGATCGCGATGCTCGAGCATCCACTTCGCGGGCTTGAGCACCAGATTCACATACAACGGCTTGATGAACTCGACATCGCGGAACTCATTGAAGTGCTGGCGCAGTGCCCAGAGTGTCAGTGCGGTCTCGTCTTGCTGGATCGGGAGGACTGGTTTGCCGTCGATCATCCAGGGGTGCCAGGAACTCGCGAGATCGCCTTCCGGAGTGTACTTATGCAAGAAATACGGCTTGTCACCGATGCACTCAGCGGCGTAACGGAAGAAGTTTCGGCTCAGCTCGCTCTGTCCCGCGAGGATCAGTGAGTGAGCGACGAGCGCGCCGTCACGCATCCAGCAGTAGGAGTAGTGGTCACCCGCGAAGTGTGTGATATCGCTGTCGTTGGCTGCGATGATCGCGCCGCCGTTGTCGATTTGTGTGCGCAGGATGAGCTGGGAACGGAAGTAGAGATCGCGGATCGGTTCAGGTAAGACTGAAACATCCAAAGGCTCCTTGCGTGACCAGAGCTTCCAGAACGCTTCGGTGCGTGTGATCAAGCGATCAGGACCGATCTCCCAGACGCGTTGGTTGTGGTGCTTCGCTTGCTCATAGGTATCGGCGCAGACGACCCAGAGCGTCGCGTCTGCTTCTCCGAACTCAGGGACCTGGACATGCACGCCGACGGTTGCGTCGACGGAACCTTGCGAGATCGCGTTTCGTCCGAGTTGCCCGTCTTCCGCATCGCGCCAAGTTCCCTCGGCACCGCCTACCCGCTTAGCACCGATCGCCCAATGCTCGATGCCACATTTGGTTGGATCACTGCTCGCGTTGATGAGGAAGTATGAGTCATCCTTGTACATGATGACCGCGTTGGTATTGGGATCGTAGTTCGCGGTGTCACCCACGGGAGAGCCGTTGATTGAGAGGTCGAAGTGCATGAAGATCCGCACATCGCGTGTCGCGCCGCGGAGGTCGCGGACATTGATCTTTCGGAAGTAGACCGGTTTGTGGTAGTCCACAAGGTCATTGCAAGTCAGTTCGAGTCCGAGTTCGTGATTGGTCAGATGGACCTCAGTAGTCATCGAATCTGGTTTGTAGCGGAGTTCACGCTCCCACGAGTCTTCCTCGATCCAGGAGAGCTTGCCGTCGGCCCAGACCCCGAAACGCTGCACATGCCCGTCAGTGTGGTTGTAACGACCCACACGCGGCGAGTAGATATCGCGGATGCGGTAGAAGTCATCAAAGGTGAACAGGAGTGAGCCGTTTCCGACTGGTATATCACGAGGCATGGTGTGGGTCCTGACAAGGAATGAAACAACTGAAATCTAGCACACTCATCGGCTCGATCTTTAGCAAACACCGATCATTTTGCTCAGAGAATACCAGAATGTCCGATCACCACAAGGTTTTCACCCTCCGGAGCATCCAATCCGCTCCCAACAGCGTTTTTCTCTGTTTTTAGGGGCTGTTTGTGTTATGCTCAAAGGAACTACACATGGAGGACTGGATGAAGTTCACAGATCGCTCAAAGCTCGGCTTCACACTCATTGAACTGCTCGTCGTCATCGCAATAATTGCGTTGCTACTCGGGATTCTGATCCCGGCCCTTGGCAAGGCAAGGCTGACGGCACAGACAGTCAAGAGTAAAGCGAATCTCCGATCCCATGGTCAGGTCCAGTTCCTCTACGCCGGCGATTTCAACGACAGCTTCATTAATCCATTCAATACCACGAAGACCTCAGGGGGTGGGATCGGATCACAAGGCTGGGCGGTCGCACGCAAGCCAGGTCTCGCGGGACGATACGAGTTCGTAGGACCAGGACAGTGGTACTCCGAGATGTATGCTTTTCACTGGTATTCACTCGTGGGCGGTTGGCTCAATGAAGGGGACTACACATCTGAGATTCAGTTCGCTCCAAGCGATGTCGTAATGATCAATCGTTTCAGAGATAACTTCATTGAGAATCAAAACAGATCCATCAACAACTCGATTTGGGATTGCTCATATGTGCTCTCTCCAACAGTGTGGTTCAATCCCAAACGCTACGAAAACGACATCCGGCCAAACTGTGTTCGGAACAGCGGTCCTGCATCGCTTGCAAAGCGGAATAAGGTCTCGGACACAACATTCCCTTCGAACAAGGTCATTATCTGGGAACGCTTTGACTGGACCAAGAATGAGCGAAACGCTTCTCAGCCCAATCCGTTTGACCCAACTGCTCCGGTCATTGAGCTCGGTATTGAAAGGCAACACCCTCAATGGAACAATCCCGCTGCTGAACCTGCGGTGCTCACCGCAGACGGCTCAGTTGTATCAACAAAGATCTCTGATATCCGTCAACTCGCAAGTGACGAGAATGAGCGTGCGGCACGCGAGTTCACGCCGACAGATGTATGGAACATGCCGGGATCACTCTTGGAAGATTACCAGATGGATATGGACTGGTTTGAAGTCGGCTTGATCAACCAAGACGGATTCGGAGCGGGACAATATCCGGCGTATTTCTGGGCTACTCGAGACGGTATCAAGGGGCGTGACATCTCGCGTTAATCGGTAAGTCGATTAGATCTGCCCCGCGAGCATCGCTGCGGCGATCTCATCTGGGGTCATCTCTGGCTCGGCGCTTGACGAATCCTCCTGACCCATTGCTTCAATCCGCTCCGTCGCGCCGAGTGTGGTGGTCATGCGGATCCCGAAGTTTTCACCAATCTTCACAGCAGCTCCAGACGCGATGCGTCGGTTGTTGATCCTGACCTCGAGGTCTTCCTCAGCATTGATCGGGAGCTCGATGATCGATCCTGGGACCCACTGACGCACAGAGTGTATATCGAGGTTGCGCTCGCCGAGCACGACGACGAGTGGGACTTCGATGCGCATGATTGACTTGAGATTCGACGACATGTGCTCCTCATCGGCACGAACTGCGCCTCGCTGGAGCAAACGCGCTCTGAGCAAGGGTCTATCGCAATAATCGCAACCGATGTGCCAGTACGAAAGGTCTGAATAACTGGTTTCTGTTATTGAACTTGGAGCAGTGGGGCGTGATTAGCCGTCGAAGCGACCCACAATCAAGCTGACATTGTGTCCGCCGAATCCGAAGGTGTTGTTCATTGCGTAGTTAACGCTCATCTCACGGGCGGTATTCGCGACGATATCCACACCTGAGCATTCTGGATCGATATTGTCCAGATTGATCGTTGGCGCGACGATGCCGTCTGTGACCGCGTGGATGCACGCGATGAGTTCGACCGCTCCTGAAGCTCCCAAGCAGTGTCCGTGCATGGATTTGGTGGAGTTCATGACGAGCCCACCCGTTCCGGTCGCGTGTTCACCAAAGACATTCTTGACCGCGATGATTTCTGCTTTGTCTCCGAGCGGCGTGGAGGTGCCGTGCGCGTTGATGTAGTTGATCGAGGTGGGATCCATGCCCGCGTCTTTGAGCGCCCACTTCATCGCGTTGGTGGCGCCGCGTCCTTCTGGATGCGGAGCCGTGATGTGTCCCGCGTCGCATGAGTTCGCAGCGCCGCAGAGCTCGGCGTAAATTGTGGCTCCGCGAGCTTGTGCATGCTCGAGCGATTCGAGCACATACACCGCAGCACCCTCGCTGAGGATGAATCCATCGCGATCAATATCAAACGGACGCGATGCTTTCTCTGGAGCATCGTTGCGTGTCGAGAGTGCTTTCATGGTCATGAACGCGCCCAAGCACAGCGGGGTCAGCGCGGCTTCGGCGCCGCCGGCGATCATGACATCCGCTTTCCCTGATCGGATCGCTTCCATCGCGTCCGCGATCGCGTGACCTGACGAGGCACACGCCGTCGCGTGGGTGGATGCATATCCCTGCAGGTTGAATCGGATCGAGATATTCCCGGTGACCGCGTTGGCCATGAGCTTGGGTACTGTGAATGGGGAGATCCGCGATGGGCCCTTGTTTTCCAGTATCTGAACACTAGTTTCGATGGTGTAGATCCCACCGATTCCCGATCCCATGACGATCCCGCGTCGTTCTGGATCGCCGGTTGTGAAATCCATCCCAGAGTGATCCACAGCTTCTTGTGCAGCCGCGAGTCCGAGCAGCGAGACGCGATCAACACGCTTCGCTTCACGCTTGTCCATGATCGCATCTGGAGTCCAATCGCGGACTTGTCCGCCGATAGTGACTGTCCAGTCGTTGTACTGGTCGAACTCCGGCGAGTCGATCGTTTTGATCCCCGATCGTCCAGACTTCATCGCGTCCCAAGTATCCGCGGCGTTGTGACCCACATTGGTGAGAGCACCCATCCCGGTGATGACGACACGATGACGATTGTTGGAACTCATGAGCGTTGTTGATCCTGAATGAGGGTTCACTGATCCATCGTATGGCGTTTGTGTTGATCAATCCGCGAGATGACCAATGCATAAGCCCCTCCGATATGAATCGGGGGGCTTGATGATTTCTTCACAGTGCGTCGATTATTCGGCGCCGTTTGCCTGCTTGATGAAGTCGATCGCATTGCCGACGGTCAGGATCTTTTCTGCCTGATCGTCTGGAATGGAAGTCTCGAACTCATCTTCGAACTCCATGACGAGTTCGACAGTGTCCAGACTATCTGCGTTCAGATCTTCCATGAAGCTGGTTTCGCGGGTGATTTTGTCCTTGTCGGCACCCATCTGCTCGGCCACGATTTCGATCACCTTTGATTCAATTTCTGTCTCGGTCACAGCGTATCTCCGCTCAAACTGATGGGGTCCCTATCTCAGACGCTCCAAACGCCCGAGAATCTCGTCCCCAATCTTGGCCTCGATTGTATCCGCTCAGTGTAGCATTTGCCAAACCCTGAATCGATCTGCTCGATAGAACTTTGTTCGGGATTTGAGAGCGCCCCTAGATTATCGTCCCCTCCTATCCAGAATCATCCGGCTCAAACGGTTCAACAAGGTCCTAGAGCCAAACTCGATCCCGCTCAGGGTTCATGTATCCCAAGAAGTCGTCGAAACAGTTCCCAGCAGCACGCGGCGTATCCGCACAAGCTGGCTGGAGGAGATCGTCATGGGAGCAATGCCCAAGGAACCCGATGCGTTTGTCGAGCATGTGGTCAAGCTGATCAAACGCATGCAGCCCGAGTTCAATATCGATCGGGTCAATCCCAACGAGCTCCATGTCAACGGGCGTCGTCTGGATCTTGAGAATCTCTATCGCATGGTGGCGCACGAGCCTGATCGTGGGACCGACATCGTTGAGCATTTCCTCGATCAGCTCTTTATGGGGGACCATGTCGAGGTCAACGACATCCCGCTTGAGCAAGCGAAAGCGCGGATTATGCCTCGCATCCAGCCGACTTCGATCTTCGAGCATCTCACCGAATCGCTCGTGGCGCATGTGCCGTTTGTCAATGACACTGTGATTGTGTTTGTGCTCGATATGCCTCACATGACTGTGAGCATCACGATGGATCAGGTCGTGCGTTGGGGGATCACCATCGAGGAGCTGGATGATCTTGCTCGCGAGAACCTGGATCTGTACGCACCGGAGCTTGAGATGCAGGTCATCGAGAGCGCCGAGGGAGGCAAAGCGGTCATCGTCGCTGAGCAAGACGGCTACGACGCCGCACGCTTGTTGATGGGTGATCTGCACAGCAAACTCGCGGGACATCTGGGCGCGGACTTCTATGTCGCGACCCCTGCTCGTGATATGTTCATCGCGCTGAGCTGTGATCCGGAGGCGTTTGTGACTCGTTTGTGTGATCGTGTGAACGAGGATTTTACGCGTCTGCCGTATCCGATCACCAAGGATCTGTTCCTTGTGACTCAGGACGGCATCGCGGGAACGACCTGGATGCACAACGATGCGTCGGACGCTGCTTGATCCGCTCGGATCGACCTACACTCTCGCGTGATCTTGCTTATCGACAACTACGACTCCTTTACGTGGAACCTCGTCCAGCGATTGGGCGAGATCGATCGGACGCTTGAGCCGGATAGTGATCTTGTGGTCAAACGCCATGATGAGATCACTCCAGAGCAAGCCGAGGCTCTGAGCTCTGGAGCCGGTCCGACACATGTCATCATCTCCCCAGGTCCTTGCACTCCCAAAGAAGCGGGGGTGTCCGGAGACATGATCAAGCACTTTGGTGGACGCGTCCCTGTGCTGGGAGTCTGTCTGGGACACCAGTGCATGGCGGACAATAACGGCATGGTCGTCGCTCGTCACAAGCTCCTGATGCACGGAAAGACCTCAGCGATCAACCACGATGGACGAGGGATCTATGACTCGATCCCAGCGCCGACGACTGTTGCTCGCTACCACTCGCTGATCGTGGAACCCTCGACGATCCCAGCGCTCAAGCCGGGTGAGGACGGCTGGGAGATCTCCGCATCGTGCACTGACAAGATCGATGGACAGCAGGTCGAGGTGGTCATGGGACTGAGGAGGGTCTGGACAGATCCAACCAAGGCGCCGCTTGAGGGGGTTCAGTTTCATCCTGAGTCGTTCATGACCCCCGCCGGATCGATCATGCTCTGGAACTTCCTGAGGATGGGAGACGCCGGGAGGGATCTTCCCAAGCCCGCGATGGGGACGGAGATGGGTGAGCTCGCTCGCTGACAATTGGGTGCATTCTCGGCTATCCTTATCGCATGCTTCATCCAGCCCCAACGACCAAGATTGATCCGACCCTCACACGCGCCATCATCTCTGATGTCATCGATGAAACACACGCGAATCCCGCGATGGTCGTGCTCAGTTTCTCGAACACGAACTACAAGACACATCTCGTCGCGATGGATGATCTCGATCAACTCCGCTCGATGATTGGGAAGACGGTCCTTGGCACGATGCACTCGACCGCTCGTCGCATCGATCCCGCTGGAGCGGGGGGGCGCTGCATCGATCCGTGCGTTGGCAAGCCACGCCGGGTCATGGGGACCATCGTCGGGATCGACGATCGCAACAACGGCATGGTCGTGAATGTCGGACCCAACATGTCGATGTGGCTCACGCTCAGCGCTCCGGGACAGCGAGCGTCCTCGTTTGCTAGCGCTGAGTTCCTGACTTGTGATGTGCTCCCAGGCGCTTCGTTCCGCTTCAAAGAACTCGCGTGATCAAAGCTATCAAGTGATCCGCGGATCGACCCAGCGGTAGAGCACATCCACGACCAGATTAAACAGAATCAGCATCGTCGCGAAAATCAGGACGACCCCCATGATGAGGAAGAGGTCCTTGTTCTGCACGCCGTTGACGAAGTGCTGTCCCATCCCTGGGATGGTGAAGACTTGCTCGATAACGAATGAACCGGTCATCGCGAGCGCTGTCGCAGGTCCGAGGAACGAGAGCACCGGAAGGAACGCGTTCTTGAGTGCGTGCTTATAGAGCACGGCTCGTTCCGAAGCACCTTTCGCACGAGCGGTCCGCACGTAGTCGGTACCCAAAGCTTCGATCATCCCCATGCGTGTGAGCCGAGCGATGTACGCCGCGAATGGGAGCGAGAGGGTCACGGCTGGGAGGATCGCTTTGGTCGGACCACCCCAACCCCCAACAGGGAACAATGGCACAAGCACAGCGAAGACGAGCAGCAGAGCCGTCCCGATGACAAAGCTCGGGAGTGAGATCCCGATCATCGCGATGGTCAGTGTGAATAAATCAGAAATCGAGTTGGGTTTAACAGCGCCGATGACTCCGGCGCCGACCCCAATGACGAGAGCGATCAATATCGCCGCGGCTCCGAGCGTGATAGAGACTGGGAGTGCACCACCCACGATCTCGTTGACGGTCCAGTCGTCGTATTCGAGCGATGGTCCCAGATCGAACACAGGACGCGCCGGAGCAGGGAATCCGGCTTCTTCCGCTGCGATCCGTTCACGCTCCAGATCGCCGCTGATCCAGTCCTTCGCGTACTCGAATCCAGTCACGCTGCTGAGATACGACACATAGAACCTCGGGAACGAATCGAGGTTGTACTGCTTCTTCATCTGCTCGATGACCTCGGGTTTGGGTCGTTTCTCCGGATTCTCCAGCGGATTCCCTGGGACGGCCCACGCGAGCGTCAGCGTGATTGTGTAGATGATGAGCAGGATGAAAGGCAACGCCGCGAGACGACGCAGGATCATGGTCATCATGGAGACTCCCCCAATGCAGATCGAGTTGATGTCTGAATGTTCTCAGGATTCATCGGGCGAGGCTGATCAGGTCCGATGCCGTCTCCGAGCACATCGATCAGGAACGCATTCTGCTTCGTGCGTGGATGGGTGGATAGGCCTGTAATTTTCTTCGCGTCAAACATGTAGATCGTTGCGTAATGGAAAATCGGAACGAGTGGTAAATCCTCTTCCACGATGATCCGCTCCGCTTCACTCAGGAGTTCCATCCGCTTCACTGGATCGAGTTCATTGCTTGCATCCTCGAGCAACTGGTCGTAGATCGGATTGTTGTATGCTCGATCGTTGTTGCCGTCTTTGGAATGATTGATGTACAGGAAGGTGGTTGGGTCGCCGTAGTCCCCGAACCAACCGGCTCGTGCGGTCATGTACTGCTTGTTCTTGAGGTCCTCGCGGAAGATTTTGATTTCTTTCTGAGAGAGCGAGGTCTGCACGCCGAGTGATTTCTGCCAGCTCTTGGCAATCGCTTGCCCGATCAGATCATGCCCCGCGTCTTTGTTGAACGCGAGTTCGACAACAAAATCATCCGGGAAGTCCGCTTCTTCGAGCAGCGCTTTGGCGTCCGCGATGATTGATTGTCGTTCCGCTTCGCTCGACGCGTCTCCGATGTTCGGGAGTCCCTTGGGTGAGGTATACCCACCGATTGAGCCGGGGGGGATGAGCGTCCACGCGGAGGGCTCTCCGAGACGTCGGATCTCGCGTGCAATCGCGGGTTTGTCGATACACATCGCAAACGCCCGGCGGACACGCGCATCGGCGAAAGGATTCTCGCGTCCGTCCGGAAGCCGAGGCTTGGTGTTGAAGTTGTAGAAGTAGGTCCCGAATGAAGACACCGCGTGCGTGTGAGCACGAGGGTCGTCAGGGAGCATCCGTGTAATAGAGAACTGGTCATATCCCAACGATTCAAGCTCCGCGACGCGTTCCTTGTGTTCTTCGAGGAACTCGAGTTTTTGTGCGACCATATCGCCGCGATAAGGACTCGTCACATCGGAGATCCAGTCGATGGAACCGGTCTGATACGCGAGTACACCCGCGTTGGGATCAGATATCGAAGGGATCGAGACGCTGCGGATCGCGATCGAATCACGATCCCAGTAGTGGGGGTTCTGCTCCATCCGCATGTCGCGCTTGAAGCGCCATGAGGTGAGTTCGAATGGGCCATTGGAAATCAGTACGCCGCCTTTGGTCCATCCAGGACGGCGTACGAGTCGGCCGGTCATCGGATCAGGACGCTCATACTGCTCGACGAGTGGTTGGTAAACTGGAGCGAGCACAGTGAATGCACAGATCTCCAAGAAGTACGGCGTTGGTCTTTTGAGCTTCACGATCAGCGTGCGATCATCGACGGCTTTTAGTCCGACCATCTCATCAAACTTGGATTTGGTTTCATCCCAGAGTGCATATGCAGCCTGGCGCTGCTGTTCATCTGTACCGAAGTCTTGATCAGCAAAGGCATCGAGTGCTTCCTGTCTCCAGTTATAGAAGTCGTCGGAGCCTTCAATGTTCATGAACATCTTGACATAGTCTGAGACGAGATCCGGGAGCAGTGCTCGACGCCACGAGAACACGAAGTCGTGTGCCGTTACTGGCTCGCCGTTGGACCATTTCGCGTTTTCGCGTAGATGGAATGTGTAGGTCCGTGCGTCTTCTGAGAGTTCCCAGGATTCTGCAACAGCTGGGATGATGGTGAACTCGTCGCTCAGGACATCGTTCTTCACAAGTCCCTCGTAGAGCAGGCGTGCTGTTCGAAGATCGTGCATCCAGCTCATCCGCTGCGGATCGAGCGTATTGACTTCCGAGGAGTTGATGAAGGTCAGGTCAGCGCGAGGCTGGGGACGATCCCCAAAGATCGCAAACGCGACCAACGCGACCAAAACCACAACAGGGATCAGCATTCGGCTCATAGGACCACTGTACCCGTTGATCTGCTCGGATGTTGCTTGAGAAGCGTGCTTAGTTGACGAATCGGTCGTCCGCGAATCCGAACTCGGTCACAATCGGAGATCCAGGTCCCAGCAGTAGTGCTGCTTGGTTGCGGAAGCTGCGATCTTCACCTTGTTCGAGCAGCTGCGCGAACTGGGTCTGCTGGACATTCCCGACCGGTCTGCGATTGAGTTCCGCGTATTCACGCAGCGCAAAGTACAGGAGCGATTCTCCCGAACGCACGAGCGCGACTTGAAGGTCACGGTTGTCCACATCGGGCATCGAGTTGGAGATGACCTGCGACAGTACGACGGAGATCATGTCAGCGCCAAGCGCGACAGCAGATTTGATACCGTCTTTGGTTGAGTCCTCGCCGACTTGGAGCAGCGAGTTGGTTGCAGCACCCGATCCGAGCATGGCGATACGGACTCGCGATTCGAGGTCCGAGCCGTTTCCAGTGAGTTGGGCTGCGGCTGCGTCACACATCGCGCTGATGCACAGTGCACGCGCTTGGAGGAAGTCGTTGGATGGGAGGGAGCAGCCGTATCCGAGTGCTTGGATGCACGCGCTGACGAGCGATTGGTCATCGCTGGAATCCGCGAGTGAATCGAGTTTCTGGATCAGTGAGGTCAGATCGCTCGCGGAGAGCGCCGGACCATTGGTTGCTGTGGTTCGGAAGGTGCGTCCGGCACGACCAGCAGCAAAAATGCGTGTTCCCGCGTCGTCGCTGTTGAGTCCGGCGAGGATGATTTGGGTTCCGCGTGAGGTCCCCAGTTCCCCTGCGATACGGAGCGCTGTGAATGTTGAACTGATGTCAGCGTTGGATTCGAGTTCATCAAAGTACGATCCCAACGCATCGGAGTACGCTCTGCGGAACGAGATCGAAACGCGTGCGTTGATGAGCGGTTCAATGAGTTTGGTCTGTGCTCTCGATGCGGCTTGCATATCTGTCCCGCTTGCACGCTCAGTCCACTGAGATGCGTAGCTGGAGATCTGCGACTGCTGAGAGCTGTTGATCGACGCGGCTTCCACAGTTGAGAGCGGGAGCGTCGCTTGCGCCATCGCAGTGCTGGTCATTCCAAAAAGAGCGATCGCGAGGATCGGGTTCATGATCGAGCGGGTCAGGGAACGGCGTCGTGTGGATTCGGTCCGCATGGGATCCTCCATCAGGTGCATTTCGTCGATCCGGGGCTCATTTCCGCTCCGGACTCTGGTCAGAGTGTATGGCATTGAAGCGTGTTGTTCTGTCTCAGGAAGGTATCAAATCCGCTCAGTGGGCATCAGTGGGGTCAGTAGACCTCAAGCATCAGCCGTTTGGTCGGTTTGATCTTCCTTGGGATCATCGATCTATCCCATTGGTCTGGGTCATCCCCGATCGATGGGTCGATCTTGAGGTACTGTGCGAGCGATTCTGGATCGAGGATGCGTTTGAGCATCCGAAAGATCCCCATTTCCATCTTTGCGATGCCGCAAATGTAGATCAGTGTCCGCTCGCTCTTCAGGATCTCTGTGAGCACGGCTCGATCTTCCTCAAGCCGATGCTGGACATACATGTATCGGGATTGGTTGTGCGTCAGATGACGCGAGATCGCAGGGCGATAGAAGAAGCGATCGGGGTAATCCTTCGCGAGTTCCTTGAACTCGTTGTCGTAGAGCAGATCGGTCTCGTACGAGACGCCCATAAACAGGTCTACGCGTGAGGGCATCCCGGCTTTGACGAGATCCCCGATCATCCCTCGGAATGGCGCGATCCCAGTTCCTGCGGCGAAGAAGATGAAGTTGTGATCTTCTGGATTCTCTGGGAGTAAGAATCGTTTCCCAGCTGGACCGGTCAGTTCGACCTTGTCGCCGACCTGCAGATCCGCGAGGTAGTTGGAGCACTCTCCGAGATAGAGAGTGTGGTCATCCCAGTGCTCGTCGATGAGTCGTTTGAGTGTGGTTGAGATGATCGTGCCGTCCCCTGTTTCGCCTCCTGTTGGACAGGAGATGGAGTAGAGACGGAGTTTGTGGGGTTTTCCAGAAGGGGTTGTGCCGGGTGGGAGTACTCCAAAGGACTGTCCGGCTCTCCACGATCCTTCAAGAGCGGTTCCAGCGACATCGATCTCGATGTGCCGGACATAACTCGCGGAACGGTCGGACACGGTGCAGCGTTTGGTGGAGACGATGGTTCCGATGACTGGATCATTGGGGCGCACGAGATGCTGCTGAACCTCAGGGAGCTTTGGAGCACCCTTGACGGTCGAGGATTTCTTCGCATCACTCATGTTGGCACAGCTCGCGATGCCGAGTTGGGATGTTCAACGAACGAGGAGAGTGGTAAAAACTCAACCTTCCTCGTCAATATCCTCGGCTTCTGAATCAAACTCGCTGTCCTCGTAGGACTCCGAGTCATCGTACTGGGTTTCTTCGGAATCGTACTCTTCCGAGTACTCTGGTTCAGGTTCGACCCCTCCGAGCAGGTCCAAACGAGCCGCGGCGGCTTCGAGCGCTTCGCCGCTCTCACCACGCACACGCACGCGACGCAGCGATGATGCGGCGTCTTGGAAGGACTGCTGGGATTCTGCGTAGAGCTCGTCACGGCGAGTCTCGTGGGATTGCATGCTCGATTCCCATGATCCGGAGAGTCCTGATTCCATGATCGATTGGTAGAGCATCGCCATCTCCGCTTCGCCTCGTGCTTGACGAGACAGTGCGCGAGCGAGCTGCTCTTGACCAGAAGCTTTCGCAATCGAGCCACTGGTCTTCGCGTTGTCGGTGGCGCCGCCCGCGGCACGGATCGACTGTCTGATCACCGAGATGACCGATTCATTCGCAGGGATCACGTTTGATTCGTGGTATTCTTCGAGTTTTTGGACGAGGGAAGTGATCGCGGATCGTGCTTGCTCTGCGTTGGCGCGAGCTTGAGCGGAGTCGGCTTTGGAGTCACGCACTCGCTGCTCAAGCTCATCGATCGAGAGTTGCAGCAGATCGATCTGATCCTTTGCTTTCTTGACCTGAAGTTCGACCTCGTGAGCGCCTGGGAGGAGCTGACCCACGATCCCTTGGATTCGTGTGGACTCGAGTTCGAATCCATCCGCACGCAATGAATGCTCACGCACGCGTTCGGCGAGCTGTGCGGCTTGCGTCGCGCTCACGCTGGTCATCTGGAGCTCGAATCGAGCACTCTCATTGCGTTCACTCTGTGCTTTGGCATCCAGATCCGCGATCTGAGCGCGGTACGCTTCGATTTCTTCGTGGAGCGAATCCATCCGCTTGGTGTACTGGACCACATCGTTATTGCGAAGTTCGATGAGCTCCTCGAGCGCGGCTTTATCGTCACTGATATCGAAGTTGGTCGATGCTTTCGCTACTGCGTTCATCGCGATCCACTCACTCAGATGGCCGCGGATGATACGGGATTGATGCATCGCTTCAGTTTCTGCTGCTGATGCTTCATTCGCGGACAGGGTCGCGAGGCCAAGCTTGGCGAGTGACTGAGCGACCGCGGCGGCTTCGCCATACGGAGCGTCACTGCCGGCGTGCTCTGCGGTCACTTCCGCGGCTTTGTTGTACGCCTGCTTGCTGTATGCGTTGTCGTAGGTTGGATCCCCAATCGAGACATTCCGGAACTCAGAGCCGGCTTGCGCCGAAGCGGACTTCGCATCGTCCGATTTGGAGCAGCCGCTGAGCATCAGAGCGGATCCGGCAAGGGCAATAAGAGCGGCTCGGATTGTGGTGGACGAAATCATCAAGTTCTGTGTCATTGGTCTCGCATCCTTCGGATACCCCGCTCAGTTGTCTCGGGAGCAGGGAGATGAGGTCTATGGTAGCGCGCCAGCGCCAGTGGTGGGGGGTTGGGAGTCGTCTGCTGGAAGGTCAGGGTTGTGACGCGTTTTCGTCCGATTGTGAACCCTCGGCATCAGGAGGCGGGTATTGAAAGCCGTAATCGGGACGAGGGGTATATATCGAGCGGATCCAGTCCGTCGTCCGCTTGAAGTTGGTCGCTTTTGTGGATCGGAACACGGGTCTCCAATCGCGTCCAAACTTCTGAGCGTCCACCTCAGGATGCGGATAGAGCGATCTGGATCGCACCAATCCCATATGCACCAAAGGGGAGCGATCCGGATCTACATAATCTATGAGTGGAGTCCCGTCGGCGAGTTCATATTGATCCAGGATCACGAAGTTGGTGTAGAGCGCCTGCGTGGAGTTTGATTGACGACCGACGAGTTGTAAATCCCCGGCTTCGGCTCCGCCGTGACAACGCGTGGTGGCGCAGCCGTTGATCAACCAGCCCGTGCGTCCGGCGATGTGCTTGTTGAAGTCCTTGAAGGATTGGGGGTCTTCGAGCACTTGGACCTCGGAGTACAGATCGCGTGCCTTGTGCCGAAAGAGCAAGCGGAGCTTGTCCAGATCATCGCTATCCAGGATCGCTTCGCGTTCTTCCTCGCCGACCGGAAATGCGCCAGGCATTTGACTCATCAAGGCACGGATCGTCTCGTTCTTGACCTTGAGATCAGGAGGATCTGATAGGTCCAGTTCATACACACGCACGAGGTTGATTTGTTCCTCGCTGAGCAGTGGGATCGCTGATTCTTTGATACTCCGAGTTGATCTTGTTTTGTCGCTTGGATCAGATGTCTTTGAACGATTCTCGATCAGTTTGAGATGTTGCTCGAGCCAGGTCTTGAGAATCTTTGCTTGGGGGTGGTTGGGTTCGACTTCAAGGATCGAAGCAAGCTCCGCGATCGCGAGTGCATATGCACGGCGGTCTCGCAGCCAATCGACCAGCACCAAACGACCCTCGATGTCGTTGTCTGGGATCGCGGCTCTGAATCTCTCGAATCGCTCCTCGACGGGCGGAAGGAACTCGATCTTTGAGATGCGTGCGCGTCGATAGGTCGTGTCGATGCCGTTGATACGAAGAACGATTTCGTCTTCGTCTGAGTCCATCATGATCCCAGTGAGCGTGCGGCCTGAGGTGAATGTGACCTCGCACTCTTGGAGTGTGGTTTCGATAGGATCAGATTCTTGCTTATGCTCCGGATCGGTGATTTGTGTCGGGGTGGATTGCTCAGGTTGTTGCGCAAAGCCGATCAGCAGGCATGTGCAGAGCAACCCCATCACGCTGGTGGCGCTGCGGAGTTTGAATCTGCTTGCTTTGTTTGGTTGCCGTGCGGGCATGATGTCCTCTACCCATGTTCTGATGGGTCTGCTGATAAGCATATACCACTCGGAGGCGCGAGCGGTTCTGGTGTGTGGTGAGGTTGGTTTGCTTACGCCGCAGCTTTTTGAGCCGGTGCGTCTTCAATCACACGCAGATATGTTTCATCAGTGAGCACACGCGCATGTTCGCCGAGTGGAACAGTTTGTCCGCGGAAGGTGATGCTCGGTTGACCGACGCTGCCGAGCTCGATGATGGACTCTCCGACCAGATCTTGCTTGAACTCGACACGGAATCCTGGGAGGTAGAGGACACTCTTCGCGTAGATCGCTTTGTTGACGACCAGTCGCTGAGTTGTGTTGTTTGAGAGCAGTTCCTGATGAACTAGACGCGCGTCACTCAACTGCGTGAGTCGTGATTGGTATTCCTGGAGTTCGAAGTCCATACCCATCATCTCTTCGATCTGACTTGCTGTCGGTTTGGCGATCGAAGCGGAGTAGGTCTCTTTCTTGGTGGTCATGGACTTGATCTGGGACTGCAGTTTTTCGCTGAGTTCGTCGATGGCGCGGATTTCAACTTCGAGTTCTTCGAGCACCCCGATCGCGATCGTGGTCTCAACGCCTTGCGGAGACCCGATGCTGTTTACCACGGCTTCCTTCGAGACGAGCACCTTTCCACCCCGAATGACCGCTTGCTCGGCATTGAGTTTGCCTCGGACATTGATGGATGAGTTGGTGATTTCACTCTGGATATGAGCGTTCCCGATGACGATTCCGATCGTGCTCTCAAGATAGCGTGCGGTAAGATCTCCAGCGCAATGGAGTGTGCCGGTGTCTTTCCCGGCCATCCCACGCGTCAGGGTGATGTTCTTCAGTGATTCGATCTTGGCGCACTCGACCAATCCATGGATGGTGATGTCGTGATCTGCACTGATGCTGAAATGGTCTTTGACACCGCCGTTAACCGTCACTGATCCTGGGAAAGTGATCCGGCCAGTCTGGAAGTCAACATCACCCCTGATCTCGAGTGTTTCGGAGATGGATATCTTCAGTGGTGTCGCAGTGAGCACGCCCGAGACCGCTGCGGTGCACAAGCCGTTCTCGTTGACGATGATCGAGTTGTCAATGACATCATCGTTTGCCTTGCCGTCCTGAGCTGTGATGGTTGCGCCGAACACATCGGAGCCATCCGTACCCATCGAGCCTTCGGTTTTTTGCGCGATCGGATCGCCTCTTTGAACAACTACGAAAGCCATCTGGTCATAGAAGTTGACTGAGTTCGCATCATCCTGATCTGGAGGAGGCGGAGCAGGGTTCGATCCCTCTTTTTTGACAGCATCCTGTCGCTTCGCGAGCGCATCGAACTGCTCTTGGACGGAATCCACAAGTGTATAGGTAGCGCTCGCGCCGTTGATCGCTTTCTCGCCCGTCGCGACGACCATCGAGTGTTCTTGTTTGGGGGTCTCGATGATCTCGTCAATCAACCTCTGCAGCGCATCGCGATCGATGTATCGCGCGAGCACATCACGACTAGTCAGGAACGCTTCAAGCGCCACGACATCCAGACCCTTGATGGAATCTGTAGGCGCGACATGCAGCGTGCATTTGATCGATGCCGCGTCTGTGCTCAGACTGAGCAGATGGTCAAGATCGCATGAGCCCTCGGCCACGAGACACCTCAGTGGTTCTTGTTAAGAACCGATCGAGCATTTCGCGAGCGTTTCTGTGATGCGCTCTGAAAGCAAGTCTGGTGTGAACGGCTTGACCACATAGTTATTCACTCCAGCTTTGATCGCTTCGATGACACGCGATTTCTCAGCTTCGGTAGTCACCATGATCAACGGAGTGGTCTTGTCGTTCTGACGGAAGTTCTTGACAAAGGTCAAGCCGTCCATCACAGGCATGTTCCAGTCGACCAAGCAAAGGTCAGGTTGGAAAGCGCCGACTTTCGAGAGTGCATCCTGTCCGTCGCAAGCTTCTTCGATCTCGGTGTAACCGAGCTGCTTGAGGACAGACTTCTGGATATTGCGCATGGTCTTGGAATCGTCGATGAGCAAGATTTTCATTGGGATAGCTCCTGCGGTTGAGTGTGTGGGTGCATTCGTGGTGTGTAGTGCTTATGCGGCAGCGGATGATTGTTCAGTAGCCTGTGCTTCAGTCTCGCGAAGTGCAACTTCGAGAACGACCTCTCCACAATCAGTAGCACAAGGGATCATCACGCAAGGTGTACCGGTTGGGACAGCGATGGTATGACCAGAACCGATGACAACTGATGGGCATGAGATCGAAACATCACGACGCTGGAACTCGGCTTTCGCGTTTCCTGAGATCATGTTGACGATCTCGCCGACTGCATCTGCAAAGTCAGGCGAATCAACCTCGAACTCCATACCGGCTAGCAGGCTCACGATAGAAGATGCTGCATTTGAAGGCATCGAGAGCACGATGGTTCCTGTCATCTCGCCGGAGACACCGATGATCCCTGAGACATCGTGGGTGGACTTATGTCCGGATTTGATCTTGGGTTCACCCACCTCGACAGGCAGCTGGAACATGGTTGAGAATACATTCTGTATTGCGCTGACAAAGGGGCTAATCATGCTGGCGTCCATTGGTTTCTCCTTAAGTGACTCTCTTGCACGCTGGTTCAGTGGTTGGGTGATTACGCAACTGCGTACTCTCGTTTGAGTGAAGTGGGTTTGGTGTACTGCATGAGTTTGGTGATGTCCCAGATCAGACTGACCGAACCGTCATTGCGGATCGTGGCGCCAGAGACTGGTCCTTCACGCTGCACACCATCGAGTGGTTTGATAACGATTTCTTGCTGACCAATGACCGAGGATACTCGGACTCCGATCATGCGTTGATTGTGACTGATGACCACGACAAAGCTTTCGCTTGTGCGTTCAGATTCAGGCGTATCGAAGACTTCCTGAGCACTAATGAGGGGATAGACCTGACCACGCAGGTGGATCACAGGATCCGATCCGATCTCGGAGATCTGATTCTCTTCAGGACGAACGATCTCAGTGATGTTGCTCAGTGGGATCGCGAAGACCTCGTCAGCGACCGCGACCATCATCGCGGGCATGATCGCCACAGTGAGTGGGATTGTGATGGTGAGAGTTGTGCCTTTGCCCGTCTCGGATTCGATGGAGAGTTCGCCTTTGAGTTTGGACTCGATGTTCGTTCGAACGACATCCATCCCG
>WUAJ01000110.1 GCA_009827215.1 Phycisphaeraceae bacterium | reverse complement strand
CCTTGTGCTGCTTGCGGAGATCCATCACCGCACCCATGTCGACCTCATTGAAAGTAGTCAGCATCGCCGCGGTCTGCTGCGCTTCAACAAGTCTCGACGCGATCTTCTGACGCATCGGACTCATCCGCTCAACCACAACCTCTCGAGAGCCGCCAACCGATGGCGCCGCCGCCGGAGCCGGAGCACTGCTCGCGCCCGACTGCACAAACCCAAGCACATCCTGCTCGCGCACGCGACCACCCGCGCCTGTGCCAGTCACGAGCGAGAGGTTCACACCCTTCTCCTCAGCAAGCTTGCGAGCCAAAGGCGTCGCCTTCACATCACCGCTCGGAGCCGGAGCCGCCGCGACCGGTTCAGCGACTGCAGTCGCCGCCGGAGCCGCTGCAGGAGTTGGTTCTGGTGCAGTTGGCGCACTCTCTGCAGCCGGAGCAGGGCTTGAAGCCGGAGCATCACCCGCAGGTTTCGCCGCCGATTCATCGATTTCACCAACCACCGCACCGACATCGACCTCGTCGCCCTCCGAAGCGCTGTGCTTGACGATCCCCGAAGCCGGAGCCGGGACTTCCATCGTCACCTTGTCGGTCTCAAGCTCAAGCACCGTCTCGTCGCGCTCGACATACGCGCCGTCCTCGACGCTCCACGCGGAGATAATGCCAGAAGTCACCGACTCGCCGACGCTTGGGATTTCGATCTTCGTTGCCATGGTGTTGCCGTCCTTGCTTTTGCGTGATCAGAGCGTGTGTTTACGCCCGCGCCGCCGCGACTGTTGATTTGCTATCAGACTCCGCAGGCTTCGCACCGATCGCCTGCGTGAGAATCTGCTCTTGCTCTTTCTTGTGCTGGTTCTTCGACCCCGTCGCCGGAGTGCTCGATCGGGCGCGCCCGATGTACCCAGGACGAGCCCACCCCAGTTTCTCCTGAACCATGTCACTCACATACAACCAAGCGCCCGCGTTGTATGTCTCTTCCTGGACATACTCAACCGTGACGCCCTTCGGATACAGATCGATGATCTGCTGCAGCATGTCCCCATTAAACGGGTACAACTGCTCGATGCGAACAATCGCCGTGTCCCGACGATCCAGCTCGCTGCGCCGAGTATCCAGCTCGTGGTAGATCTTCCCGCTGCACAGCAGCACGCGCTGCACGCCCGAACGATCCCACCCATCGCGAGCGAACCTCGGATCATCCAGCATGTCAAGGAACAACCCATCACCCAGAATCTCATCCAGCGTGCTCGTCGGAGTACGCAGCATGCTCTTGGGAGTCAGCACAACCAACGGCTTGCGGAACGAACGCTTCATCTGACGCCGGTACATGTGGAACACCTGCGCCGCCGTGGACGGATTCACCACCTGCATGTTGTTCCCGCCGCACAGCTCAAGGAACCGCTCGACGCGACACGACGAGTGCTCCGGACCAGCGCCCTCATACCCATGAGGCAGCAGCATCACCAGACCGCTCCACCGATCCCACTTCGCCTCCGCAGAAGCAATGAACTGATCGATGATCGCCTGCGCACCGTTGACAAAGTCGCCAAACTGCGCCTCCCAGATGACCAGCATCTTGGGATCCGCGAGCGAGTACCCATAGTCAAACCCGAGCACGCTCGCTTCAGACAACGGCGAGTCATACACACACAGCTTCGCTTGCCGTGGTTTGCCATCACTCCCAACAGAGCCGGCGGGGGTCTCCGTACCCTCTTCACCGAGCTCTCGAATATTATTCAGCGGGGTGTATGGCTCCGCAGTTTCCAAATCACGCACCACTGCATGACGATGCGAGAATGTGCCGCGACGACAATCCTGACCCGACAAACGGATCGGATGCCCCTCAACCAGCAGCGTACCAAACGCAAGCTGCTCCGCGTCCGCGTAGCTGATCATCTCAGCATCCGCAAGATTCGCACGATCAGCAAGCAAACGCTTGAGCTTCGGATTCAGGTTGAATCCCTCAGGAACGCGCCCGATTGATTCCGCGACCTCTGCGATCGCTTCCTTCGTCACACCGGTCTCGATCTGATCAAAGTTGTACTCGTGCGTCTGACCCGCCCAGCGATTGCTCCCAGGATCAATCGAGGGATCCTTCGCCATCTCTTGCGCCGAGCGCTGTGCACGCTCAAGCGTCTCCGTGATCCGATCATCAATCGCAACACGATCCGCTTCCTGAATCACACCCTCAGCAAGTAGCTTCTCCGTGTACACCTTGAGCACCGAAGGCTTCTTCTTAATCATTTTCGCCATCAGCGGTTGCGTAAAGCTCGTCTCGTCCTGCTCGTTGTGACCATAACGACGGAAACACTGCAGATCGATAAACACATCGCGCTTGAACTGCTGACGGAACTCCATCGCGATCTGCGCCACAGTCACGACCGCTTCTGGATCTTCCGCGTTGACATGGAAGATCGGCGCATCGATTGATTTGCCGATATCCGTGCAGTATCGACTCGAACGAGAATCCTCTGGAATCGTCGTAAACCCGATCTGGTTGTTGACAACAACATGCACCGTGCCGCCGGTTGTGTAGCCCTCGAGTTGAGAGAAGTTCAACACTTCCGCGACAATACCCTGACCGACAACAGCCGCATCACCGTGAATCAAGACCGGAATCACGCGTTCACGCTTGAAGTCCGCTTTAAGACGCTGTTTAGCACGAGTGCGTCCCTCGATAACACCATTGACCGCTTCAAGGTGACTCGGATTGCTCGCAAGCGCCAGATGGATCATCTTCCCGTTCGGAAGCATCCGTGTGCCGGAGTACCCTTGGTGATACTTCACATCACCGCCACCATCAACGAAGTCCTCAGACCAGTTCTCTTCAAACTCAGTGAATATCTGTTCGTAAGTCTTCCCGATCGTGTTATTGAGCACATTGAGACGACCACGATGCGCCATCCCAAACACGACTTCCTCAGCCCCGAGATCAGAAGAAGAGACAATCAACTGGTCCAGCATCGGGATTAGCGACTCACCACCTTCAAGCGAGAATCGTTTGTCGCCGGGATAGCGTCGTCCAAGGAACTTCTCAATCAGTTCAGATTTCACAAGCTGTTCGAGGATCAATGTCTTCTGTTTGTGGTCCAGCTGGACCTTGCCCCCAACGATCTCAAATCGATGTACCAACCACGAACGCTGCTCAGTGTCCGCAACATGCATGAGCTCAAGCCCGATTGAACCGCAGTACACTTCTTCGAGCCGATTTAGCACATCCCGAAGCGGAACCTGCATCGCGAGTCCCATCCCAGAACCATCGACTACGCGATCCAGATCCGACTCAGTCAGTCCATGATGTTCAAGCGAAAGCATCTCCGGGCGAGGCCGTTCTCGATGGAACGGATCAATATCAGCACACAGGTGCCCCTGATCGCGATACGCATTGACAAAGTCATTCACGACCGCTTCAAAGTGAGAACCTTTACCCGCAACCCCGAGCCCGCCTTGCCACACCTGAGCCGGTCCGCTATATCCACCGCCCCATGCTTGACCAGTTGTCACTTCTGTTGCAGTAGGCGCTGATGGTGAGGTCCCTGAACCAAAGAGCGTCAACTCCCCAGCATCCGCAAGCTCAAAGCCCTGGAAGAACGCACGAACCTCAGCACTCACCGAGTTGGGATCAGCCGAGTACAGCCGATGCTGCTCCTCAAGATACTGAGCGTTCCATTGATTCACAGCAGGCACGATCGGTTTTGGCGCAGAACTCATATCAACCCTTCAGCCAACTCCCTACGCGTCCCAAAAACAGCGATCAGGAAGGACTATCGGACTTCTCGACTGGGTACACACCCAGCCTCAATCCTAGTCACAAATATCGGCCTCAGTGCTATCTACTCCACCAAAACACATCAGTTTAAGTCATCTTCGAGCAGGTTTTGTCAGACGAAACCATTGTCACTAGAATGGGCGTTCTATCAGCCAAATCGACCCGAAACATAGTGCGCAGTCTCGATCAGCTTCGGATTCTGGAAGATATCCCCAGTCGGACCATACTCCACCAACCGCCCCAAATACATGAACGCTGTGTAGTCCGACACGCGTGCCGCTTGCTGCATGTTGTGGGTTACGATCAGCACCGTGTAGCGTTCCGAGATCTCCGAGATCAGCTCCTCGATCCGGATCGTCGCCACCGGATCCAGCGCCGAGCAAGGCTCATCGAGCAGCAGCACCTCAGGATCTGCGACCACAGCCCGTGCAATACACAAACGCTGCTGCTGACCACCAGAGAGACCCAATGCCGATTCTTTCAGACGATCCTTGACCTCGTCCCACAAAGCCGCGGACTTCAGACTCCGCTCACACGCCTCTTGAAGCACGCTCTTGCGTCGTTCCCCATCAATCCTCAGCGGATACACGACATTCTCAAAGATCGACATCGGGAACGGATTGGGTTTTTGGAACACCATCCCAAGACGCTTCCGCAGCTCAATCACATCCACCGTCGGCTCATAGACCGGAGATCCATTGAGCGTGATCCCCCCCTCAACTCGCACACCCTCTACGAGGTCATTCATGCGATTGATTGAGCGCAGAAAGGTCGACTTCCCGCAACCCGAAGGACCGATCAATGCCGTCACCGCTCCGCGAGGAACCCCCATCGAGATCCCATGGATTGCTTGTGAATCCCCATACCAAAGCTTGAAGTCATCCGATTGGATCACCGCATCCGCTTCGGACATCGATTCGTGCACCGTCGGCTCAACGGACTCACCCCGCCGGATCGCATCAATCACATCATAATGCGCCGGCTCTCCACCCATCCCTCCTGGAACCACCGGAGAAGGTGCCGTCGAAGCGGGAGCCTCCGGCGCTTTGACCTCAACAGCACTCTTGGTTGACGAACGTTTTTCTGACATCGCCTCGATCATATCGCTGCTCCCGTCATCCGGCCGCGTAACTTCGCACGAATCAGGATCGCCGCGAGGTTCAGCGCAAACACAATACACAAAAACAACAGTGTGGTGGTCCAAACCATTGGTCGAGCCGCCTGTGAATCAGGACTCTGGAAGCCCAGATCGTAAATATGGAATCCAAGATGCATAAAGCTCCGATCCGCATGCAAGAACGGTGCCGTCGTCGAGACAGGCAAGTCCTGATTCAGCTTCACCGCCCCTACCAGCATCAATGGAGCCACTTCTCCAGCACCACGAGCCATCGCGAGGATCGCTCCCGTCAATATCCCAGGCAGCGCTCCAGGAAGCACGATCCGACGGATCGTCTGCCACTTACTCGCTCCGCACCCAAAGCTCCCCTCGCGCATCGAGTTGGGAACCGCCGCGATCGCTTCCTCCGTCGCGACAATCACGACAGGAAGCGTCAGCAGCGCCAGCGTCAACGATGCCCACAACAATCCGCGTGCTCCGAAAGTAGGCGACCCCTCAGCAGCACGCGCTCCAAAAAATCCCGCGAAGTAAGGCGTGCGCCATAGCACCATCACCGCAAGCACCACCGTCACCCCCCAACCCAACCACGACATGCGAGCAAGCACACGATTCCCAATCGTCGAGGTTGATCCAGGATCAGGTTTCCCCCACAATCCAAACGCAAAAGAAACTATCGCCGTCACAATTGCAGCACCAAACATCAACCACCACACGCCGCTCTGTAGCGATGTTCCTGCAACAGGTCCTGTATCCACATACCGCCCAACCGTGTAACAGAAGAACCCCAACCCAAACACGCCATAGACAATACTGGGAACACCAGCGAGATTGTTCACCGCGATACGGATTACACTCGTCCCAAACCCTTGTTTCGCATATTCACGCAGATACAACGCCGCGATCACTCCTAAAGGCGTAACGAACACTGTGAGCAACAGCGTCATGAGCACAGTACCCACGATCACCGGATACACCCCACCCTCAGTATTCGCTTCGCGCGGTCCCGACGACAAGAACTCCCACCATCGACTGAAAAAGACTTTGGTCTTTCCCACAACTGACAACTGATTCGCAGGAATGAGCCGAACCACCTGACTCAACATCATCGGCTCATCACCCCGCGTCTGCGCAATCGGTGCAAATCGATCTGTTGTTGGTTCAACTACAACCAGTCGCAGCTTGCTGTCCTGCTCTTCACTCATACGGATCTCTGCAAGCACACGCTCGTACTCAGCCTGCAACTGTTCCTGCACATGTTCCATCTGAGCGACGATCACATCTCGCTCAGCGGCAGTCACACCTTGCGTTCGCCAGGGAGCTCCAACCCAGATCCCTACGAGTCCAAAGACCACGATCAGTGCGCATCCAAATCGAGTGAGCTTACCTTGACGCACGCCAGAGGAGCCAATACCCACACCCACCTCACGCCCCACCCACCAAACGAACCCTGCAAGCACCACAACAACCGAGACTGCTGACCAACTCACCCACCCCAATCGATCGCTTGCATTCTCTCTCAGATCAACCCCCATCTCCGCACCTGCGATCCGGAGTCGCGCATGCTCGATACCGTGATTGATCTTCCCGAGTTCCCGCTTGCGCATCGACTCCGCCTTCGCTCGCTGAGCTCGTGCATCAGGATGCAGCAATGCAAACTGGTCGAGCGTCTCCGCAGCCCCCTCGCTCAACGCGACGAGCGATCCATCATCCGCTTCCATGGAAACAGACTCAGGCATCCCAAACCATACACCCCACGCCTCACGCTCGAGCATAACAGCGTGTTCAGGTTGCTCGACCTGCGCGATCTTGTCGCCATCGATCCAGCGGAACGATTCTTGTCCAATATCACGATTCCCCACGCGATACAGATACCGCCCCTGTTTGTCTTCAGCCGTGCGGATGCCCATCACGACCTCGCCGCTCTCAAGCGTCACACGATCGATATCACCAGGCCAGAATGTCCGAAGCCCATTAACCACCACAAGCGTAGCGAGTGTCACAATCATCAAGAGACACAGCACCAGCGCCGAACCAGTTAGCCACACCATCGGTTCACCCACCGCACTCGGGAGTGTCCGCCGGCGAGCCACCTTCGCACCACCTACACCGGATTCTTGTCGATCACCACTCACAGCCCGGCATTCCTTGCACGTACCACACGACGCACCACTTCGGCGCTCGTGTTGATCACAAAGGTCATCACAAACAAAACGAAACCACACAAGAACAGCACGCGATAGTGCGTCTCATCCTTCGGAGCTTCCGGGAGTTCAACCGCGATGTTCGCCGCCAGTGTTCTGAACCCCGAGAAAATATTCCATGTCATCTCAGGCGTATTCCCTGTCGCCATCAGCACGATCATCGTCTCCCCAACCGCACGACCGAACCCAATCATGCACGCCGAGAAAATACCCGACCCCGCAACCGGGAGCACAACACGCATCGCTGTCTGCCATCGCGTCGCGCCAGCGCCAAGCGACGCAGACCGGAGCATATCGGGAACCGCCTGCAATGCATCCTCTGAAATCGTGAAGATAATTGGAATCACCGCAAAGCCCATGATGACCGCGACAACCAAAGTATTGCGTGGACTGAAAGTCCCAAAGATCGAATCACGCGGATCAAGACCGAAAGCCGTCAGCGATCGCCCCACCACATACGCAAGCCCCAAACTGAGCAGTGTCAATGCTACAAACTTTGCGAGCACCACAACTCCGACCACACCTAAGCCTTGTTCTGACAACCAAACATCAATGGTTCGCCGAACAGTAAACACCTGCACAATCCAAACCGCAATGGCGCACAACGGAAACACCGA
>WUAJ01000109.1 GCA_009827215.1 Phycisphaeraceae bacterium | reverse complement strand
GGGACGACGGAGCGCATCGACGATGACATCCGCGTGCTCGATCTCGTCCTCGACGATGAGCACCTGCGCGATCACGGCTTCGTTTTTCTTGTCCGTTTCGGTCATTGGGGTATGGTAGGTCGAATCAGATACTCAGCACACCGAGCTGATGCCGACGATGGGCGCACGCCGCGATCGCGAGGGCGTCCGCGAGATCCGCGGGCTTGGGGAGCTGCGGGAGATTGAACATCGACTGGATCGAGAGCTGCATCTGCTCCTTGGTCGCGCGTCCCGATCCCGTCGCGGCTTTCTTGACCTCCGCGGGCTTGAGTTCAACCACCTCGATCCCAGCGGTCCTCGCGGCGAGCAGGATCACGCCGCGAGCGTGCGCCATTTTGATCACTGTCCCGGGGTGGTCCTTGTGCGCAAACATCCCCTCGATCGCGACCAGATCGGGTTTCACGCGTTCGATGAGCTCGATGACATCCTGGTGCAGTTCGACCAACCGATCCCCAATCGGAGGCACGGGTTGACCCGATTTGGTCAGACGAAAGACCCCCGCTTCGACGATGGAGGGCCGGATCGCATCACCGGTCACGCAGCCGTAGCCGGTGATAGAAAGGCCGGGATCGAATCCGAGGACACGCATAAACAGAGTTTACCCGATCTTGGTGCCAGGCATGTATGAATCAAGCGTGCTGACGATCGTCTTGACCAAGACATCCGCTTCGATGTTCACGCCGTCGGCTTTGGTGCGATCGGAGAGGTTGGTGCGTTCGAGGGTTTCAGGGATCAGCGCGACTTCGACCCATTGCTCATCGTGATCCAGGTCCGCGATGGTCAGGGAGATTCCGTCGATGCAGATGGAGCCCTTGGGGACCATCCATTTCATGTTGAATCCCGCGAGACCGATGCGGATCCGGTATCCGTCGTCGCTGTTGACGCTCAGGATGGTCCCGACGCCGTCGATGTGTCCCTGGACCTGGTGTCCATCGAGCCCGTCTCCGACGCGGAGGGAGCGCTCGAGGTTGATCCGCTGTCCCTTGGTCCATGTCCCGATGGTGGTCTTGATGATGGTTTCTGGGATCGCGTCAAAGACCCAGCAGCCGTCTTGGATTTCGACGAGGGTCAGGCAGCAGCCGTTGTTGGCGATCGAGTCCCCGGCTTTGGGCTGATGCTCCCACGATCCCGGATCGATCCAGACTCGGAGCCCGTTTGGGGTCTTCTCTGTCTGTTTGACGCTCCCGATTGCTTGGACGATGCCTGTAAACATAAAGAACCATAGGGATCCGCGTGCGGATCGACATGATCAGCAGCATCTGGGGCTGCATCTTGACTGTTTGCCCCCTATCCTTGCTCTCACCAACTGCTGACACCAAGCGGACGCTTGATGATCCGGATGATCCAACTGCGGAGTAGCCTCAGAATGACCAGAAACTCGATCCGAAGCATGATTCTCCTCGCCTCGCTCGCGCCAGCCGCAGCTCTCCAGGCGTGCTCCTCTACCCAGACCACTGAACCCAAAGAGGAGAAGGTGGAGTGGACCATCGATCACGACGCTTGGCATGATCTGGGATACCGCTGGGAGTGGACCGGATTCCCGCTCATGAAGCCGGGTGCAGGACTCACAGACGCCGTCGCGTATGGCGATGCGATCGTGACGACCGCTTCGGACACTACCGTCACTTGCCTCGAATCCTCGACAGGCAAAGTCCGCTGGGCAAAGCAGCTCGATCGTCCAACGACTCAGCTCTTTGAGCCGACGCGTGTTGGTGAAACACTGTTCATCACTTCCGATACCGAACTCCATGAGATCAACCTCAAGAACGGTAACACGCTCGATCGCGATGCGGTCGGCGCGATCATCAACACCAAGCCGTTGGTCATGGGGAACCTCGCACTCTTCGGAACCACCAAGAACGAGCTCTACGCGTTCGAGACCACCAACGACTTTAAGCACTGGTCCTACAAGTTTGACGGCGAGATCGAATCCGCACCGATCCAAGTCACCGATGGTTCGGTCGCGATGATCTCCGCTGGAGGCGACCTCCGCATCCTCAACAACTACGACGGCGCTTCGATCCTCAAGATGAACATCGCGGGCGGTGCGGTCGCTTCCATGCTCATTGATAGCGGCGCTGTGATTGTTCCATCGACTGACCAATCGATCTACGCGTTCTCGCTCATCGACGGCTCACGCTACTGGCGCAAGCGGACGAGTGAAGCGGTCATCGTCCAACCAGTCATGCACGACGGGATCATGTACGGCACTACTGCTGATGAAGGACTCGTCGCGATCGACTCGATCGACGGAAAGATCATCTGGTCCAACAGCGATATCCAAGGCTGGGTCGTCTCGCTCGCGAACGGCGATGAGCTCATGGTCTGGGACGGCAAATCCTTGTCCGCAGTCGATATGGATTCGGGTGAAGTCATCGTTTCCGCGGATCTCAACGGAGCCGCGGGTGTTCGTGCGGACGAGTTCATCGACGGCAATCTGTATGTGATCTCTCCGAACGGCGCTCTCGCGAAGTTCAGCCTCCGTTAAACCGTTCATCCTCAACTGAATCGCCGAACCGGCGCAAGGATCTCCCATGATGACCGACGCTCCGCTCAAAGCATCCAGCGATCCGCTGGTGCGTGTCACGCGCGCGCTGATTTCTGTTTCCGACAAAGCCGGGATCGTTGATCTCGCTCGCTCGCTTCATGAACTCGGGGTTGAGATCATTTCGACGGGCGGGACCGCTCGCGTCATCGCCGATGCGGATATCCCAGTGATCAGCATCGACGAAGTAACGGGTTTCCCAGAGATGATGGACGGACGCGTCAAGACGCTTCATCCCAAGATCCACGGCGGACTGCTTGCTCGACGCGACGACCAATCGCATCTGGATGCGATGCACGAACATGAGATCGAGCGGATTGACCTTGTCTGCGTCAACCTCTACCCCTTCGAAGCGACAATCGCGAAAGAAGGTGTGACGGACGAAGAAGCGATCGAGCAGATCGATATCGGTGGTCCATCGATGGTCCGTTCCGCGGCGAAGAATCACCAATCCGTCGCGATCGTCACCGATCCATCGCAGTATCCATCGATCCTTAAAGAACTCAAGAACAACAGCGGTGCGACCACACTCGAACTCCGCAAGAAGCTCGCAGCGGACGCGTTCACAGCGACAGCGCACTATGACGCCGCGATCAGCGCGTGGATGACACGTGCAGACACAGAGCTCCCAAACAAGCTCTCGATCGGACTGACCAAGATCGACGACCTTCGCTACGGCGAGAATCCGCACCAAGCCGCGGCGTTGTATCGGATTGGTCAAGCTCAGGACGGCACGCTGATCAACGCGAAGCAACTCCACGGCAAACCATTGAGCTTCAACAATCTCAATGACGCGAGCGCGGCGCTGGAGCTCGCAAGAGCACTCAAGAACGCAGCGCCGGATCAGCACGGCGCGTGCGTGCTCAAGCACACCAATCCGTGCGGTGCCGCGTGTGCGGGATCGATCAGCGATGCGGTGGACGCCGCGATCGCTGGTGATCCGATGGCGGCGTTCGGCGGGATCCTCGCGACGAACTCGACGATTGATACGCAAGCCGCGGAACGCATCACGGCTGAAGGCACTTTCTTCGAGGTCGTCATCGCGCCGTCGTATGATAACAATGCTCTTGAGCTGCTCGGTTCGCGTTGGAAAAATCTCCGGATTCTTGAGGTCGGGGAACACAGAGTAGACATCGCACGAGAGATGAAATGGATCCCAGGCGGGATGCTCGTCCAGGATCGTGACCTCGTCGTTCCTGATCCATCAACATGGGAGCACGCGGCGGGTCCCAAGCCGAGTGATGAAACGCTTCGCGCCGCGAGAGTACTTGAACCAATGTGTACCGCGCTCTCGTCCAATGCCGTCCTGCTCGGCGGGATCGAGAACGGGCGTGTGCGCTTGTTCGGCGCTGGCGCGGGGCAGATGGATCGAGTCGCGTCGTGTCTTGGAGCAATCCGTAAAGCAGGAGAGCTTGGGAAGGGATCGATCGCCGTGTCTGATGCGTTCTTCCCATTCAATGATGGTCCACAACTGCTCATCGATGCAGGAGTGTCGACCATCGTGCATCCGGGTGGATCCAAGCGGGACCAGGACACCTTTGATCTGTGCAATGAGCACGGCGTGACCTGTTTGACGACCGGCGTGCGTCACTTCCGACACTAAATCACGCTTTATCGGCCGATTCATGTCCAATCAGAAACGGTTATGCGTGCACGATCGAGTGATTCTTGACCAAACTTTGACGCCTCTGGAGCGTATGGAGTTGTTGTAGCCGCTAAAAAGTGGTACAAACTCCGTATGAGTCTCCTAGTGAAGGACTGATATGCCCCGTCGTCAACGCTCCAAATCGAGACGATCCAAGGCTCTGAGGTCAGGGCGGGGTACTCGTGCCGAGTCGGTTACCGGCATAGCCGGCGGCATCGGCTCAGAGGGCGCCGGTGCCGCAGCACTTGATTACAACCACCTCGTCACTGGTCTGGATGCAAAGGTGCTTGTGCTCAACAAGCTCTACATGGCGGTCCGCGTCGTTACAGCACGCCGTGCGTTTGTGCTGCTCAGCAGGGAGATCGCGGAGGTCATCCACGCCGACGATGGTTCGTATGCAAACTACGACTTCTCAACCTGGGCTGAGCTCTCTGAACTCCGAAAGGAGTTCGAACCTGATCGTCACGATTGGATCAAGACTGTCCGCTTCGATATTGCAGTCCCACGGATCATCCGCTTGGTCGGATACGACAAGCTCCCAGCGCAGCATGTGAAGCTCAATCGCCGGAATCTATTCGCACGCGATCACAATCGCTGTCAGTACTGCGGCAAACACTTCTCGACCTCAGAACTGTCGATCGACCATGTCGTCCCAAGAACACAAGACGGTCCTGACACATGGGAAAACCTTGTGTGTTCGTGCGTGAAGTGCAACTCGAAGAAGGGCGGACGCACCCCTGAGCAGGCGAACATGAAGCTGATCAAGAAGCCGATCCAACCCAAACGCAATCCGCTGATCTCCATGCGCCTCAACAGCGAACGCTACGCATCGTGGAAAGCATTCCTCGATGAAGCGTACTGGTCGGTCGAGCTGAAGTAATTGTACTAACCCTTCAGGAACTCAATCGTTCGCTGGATGCTCAGATCGAGCACGCGATCTTGGTCGGCATATTCGAATGCGCCTGCTCGACCCGAGAGCAATAGGTTGCTGAATGAATTCAAGTACTCATGCACTTGATTTACAGCCGCTCTTGCTTCATTCGTGATGATCGGATGTGTGTTAGGAACCCTGAGGATTTTAGAAAGTGAGTCACATGCCCCGCTTATTCCCATGGCATCCAGGTCCCGTATCATGATCCCGACGAGTTCATCATCATCCATTTCCCAGCAGCTCTCTGGATCAACCCACATTTCGCAACAGAGGAGATGCTTTGAATTATCCAAAATCCCCATGCCGCTTGTCCATCGGTTGAAGTTCGTAATCCGGCTGATCTTGAACTGTGGATCGTTGATGTATCTGATGTGCTGCTTCGGTGCCGAGTCTGGATCTGCTATGACGAATCCAAGAATCGTACTCCGGAATTTAATCTTGCTCAACAAACAAGAAAGCTCTGCTGGCGGCTCCGGATCAAGCAGCCGCATAAGCAAGTTTAGTGGGAGTGTGCTGACAACTTGCGCACTCGGATCAATCACAACTTGCTCAGTCCCATCGTCATCGACGAACTCAATAGCCGTGACACGCTCGTGGTCATGAGATAGGCGTTGAACTTTGGATTCGTACCAGATCTCACACCCAACTTCCTCAAGTTTGGATGCAAATTGTATGTAGAAATCCCCCATACCGTGTGTTGGATGCGACACATGGACATCGCCGCTTGATTTCAGTGCGGTGCGAACCCAGTTCATGATCGATGAGCGAATAAATCGGCCTGGCTTCCAATCAGCACAGATCTCGCTTGAAGGCACACCCCAGAGCCGTTCCAAATACGGCTCAATGCACTCGCTCGACAACACCATTCCATACTGCTTACGAGATTGCTCTTGATGATTTTCAATAGAAATCGATCTAAGTTTCAAGCGTGAAACAGCCATGGAAACACCGATCTGAAGCGTTTTAAATATACCGAGCTTGGTGAGTATCTCGTGCGGCTTGGGAGGATACGAGAAGTCGTGCCCCTTCCACAGCATCGTGGTATTGAGCTGAAAGGATTCCTGCCTTCTTCCCATGACTTCGCTGAGTATCTCGTTGACTCTAGCATAATCCGAACCGATCACATGCGGACCAATATCGGCTACCCCACCGAGCACTTCGATGCTGCGGGAGAGTCCACCTGGTACCGCTGAAGCCTCGAACACCTGTACAGATGAACCAAGATTGAACGCGGCATGCGCTGCCGCGAGACCTGCTGGCCCGGCTCCGAATACATACACCATCGGATCGCTCTTAGATCCCATGACTTACACCTAAACTTCTATCGAATTGCTTAGTAGTTGTTTCTTGCGCTCACTACGATTCATCATGTCTTCTTCGCTAACAAATGACTGCTCTAATCCTTTGTAGTGCTTGCGCATCAGAATCAACCGTTTGATTTCTTCGTACTGCATCCTCAGAATCCCGAGCCTTGGTGATCCAGCCGGATCACCAATTTCAGCTGCTGATGCGGTCGGGTACAACGCGACACAACTGTTCGCGCTGATGTGCGGAATCACATAAAAGCCAATCTCATTTTTCTTGAGCTCTTTCCCGTTGCTCAAAAACACATTTCTTGAACATTCAATTTGAACATCATGAAGATCGATTCGTGTTGGATTCGCCACAACGATGCCGTTGCGATGCTTCGTGACCACAAGGTTCTTGATACCGAGACATCGATCAAGTATCTCTGACACACCAACTTTCCAGCAATCCTGACGAGAGCCTACACGCTCTAATGCTGTCTTTGCGATCGGATGAATCTGGTGATACTCATCGAGGAAGTTCTCGGAAAGATGAGCGTACAACAGCACTAAACCGTCCTGGCGCGCGACTCGATCGAGCGATTTAGGTGTCACTTTCTTGCATATCTCCAAATCCTGAGCCGAAGCATGAAACCAGAACTTCACGAAGGGCTTTACAGGGATATGAAACGGCATGCTGGGTGATTTCCGGAGAACATTGAGGGACATTGTGCGGAAGAGCCGGGTGTATTCGATGGATTCTCGAGTGAGATCACCACAAAAATAACGACTCTCTGGCTCATGCCCTTCGTACCGCTCGTGGTTTGTTGGTACCAGCGACCTTACAAGGAACTTCTTCAATTTTGATGTGGTAAAGCTCTCGCCCCAGTACAGATTCTCAGCGTTGTGTTTGTGGAAAAATATGGATCTTGGAGAACTACCGAGCAACTCTTTGAATTGTTCAAGGCCATCACGGACTTCGTCTCGCGTGTTGTCCCCAGATGAAATGCCGTGCAGCGCAATCTCACCACCTCTTGACTGGTACGCTCTGCACCATTCAAGATACTCATCACACTCAAGGGTCACGCCATCGTCCGGAAGTCCTTGATTCACTATTCCGCATCGGCGGACCGGAGGAGTAACCCAAGTCCCTCGTGTGGGAAAGATACCCAGCCGCTCACAGAATGTATAAATTTTCTGAACGCGATGGAGCTTTGA
>WUAJ01000108.1 GCA_009827215.1 Phycisphaeraceae bacterium | reverse complement strand
CTTGACGAATCGTCCGACGCGTTTGAGCGCCGCTTCCGAATCGATGACGACGCGGTCCACATCCGAAGACAGCAGATCACGGACAGTGCGGACGAGGAGGTCGGACTCGGAGTAGAGCAGTCGTGGTTTCTTCCCTGACTTACGCCGTTTCTCCATGTCGGCCCAGAGTCGGTTGAGGTACGCGAGGTCGCGCTTGAGTTCGGTTTTGTTGCGATCGAATCCTGCGGTTCGCAGGATGAATCCGAATCCTTCAGGAAGGTCGAGGGTGTTGAGGATTGTTTTGGCGGCTTTGCGTTTGTCGTCGTCTTCTTCTTTGCGTGAGACTCCGACCTTGTCCATCCCCGGCATCATGACGAGGAAGCGTCCTGGGATGGAGAGGTAGGAAGTGAGCGACGGGCCTTTGGTTCCTACGCCTTCTTTGAGGACCTGGACGATGATCTCTTGGCCTTTCTTGAGGCAGTCTTGGATCGGTGGGCGCTCGCGGTGGGGGGTTTTCTTCCCGACGCGTTCGGTTTTGTCGTCGCCTTTGGCGAAGTACTGGGGGTGAATGTCGGAGATGTGGAGGAAGCCGTTGAGTTCGGTTCCGAAGTCGATGAACGCGGCTTGGATGGATGGTTCAACATTGGCGACGCGTCCGACATAGATGTTGTTGACGCGCGAGACTCGGTTGGTGTGCTCGGAGAAGACATCTTCGAGTTGTCCGTCTTCGAGGATCGCGATGCGGCAGTCCTCGCCTGGGACATAGTTGACGATCATCTCGGTGTATGGGCGCTTTTCGTCCTTCTTGGATTTCGCTGCTGGCTTTGAAGACGCTTTGCTGGTCTTCTTGGTGGTGCGTTTGGAGGTCTTCTTCTTTGTCTTTTTGGTCGTCTCAGACGACGGCTCATCGGCGCTGGATTCCTCGGTTGCTGGTTCGATCGATTCAGCAACAGGCTCTACTGCGTCGTCCTTAGCGGCGACCTTTTTGGCAGTCTTCTTGGAGACCTTTTTCTTGGTGGTCTTCTTGGTTGTTTTCTTAGCAGTCTTCTTGGTCGTTTTTTTAGCGGCGGGTTTCTTTGTTGTTTTCTTCGCGGTCTTTTTCTTGGAGGTTTTCTTTTTCGTGGTGGATTCGGTGTTGGTCGAATCTTCGTTTACGGATTCATTCGCGGCATCATTGGATGCTTTGGCATCGTCGGTCATTGCTTGGTTCCTGGGTCATCGTGGAGCGTGCAATGGATGTCGCGTGGGCGCTGGTCCGTGTGATCGCTGAGCCGAGAGTAGACACGGCAGGGTGGCGCGCTGGGGCGCTTGTGATCGTTTGGATGGTCAGGCGCGTGCGGTTTTCCAAAGCACTTCGCTCGCAGACTGGTTGTGCGCGGTGCGTGTCTTGCGTTGCGGATTGCTTGTAGCCGCGGTTGCTCGTTGCTCTGATGAGCGGACGAGTCGCGGGGCGAGATCCGGATGGCGCGGTTGTGCACACGGCGCGTGGTCTTTGTCGGAGGTCAGGCGACGGGACGACCGTCGAAGACCTCTGGGACTATCTTTTTCAGCCGATTGAGCACATAGCTCGATGCTTCGGCTTCTGAATCGAACCCGATCGCTCTTTTAACGATCCGTTCGCATCTGCTGGTGTCGAGTGCTCGGATGGTTCTTTTGACCAATGGGAGGCTCGATGCCGTCACAGAAAGGGTACGCACGCCGAGCCCGATCAGCAATGCGGCGAATGCGGGATCGGCGGCAGACTGTCCACAGCAAGAAACAGGGATATCCCGCTTTCTTCCCGCTCTTGCGACATCGCGGACGAGCCGGAGGACGGCGGGGTGGATCGGTGTATACAACGACGCGACCCTCTCATTTGTTCGGTCAACGGCAAGGGTGTACTGAACCAGGTCATTGGTACCGACCGAGAAAAAGTCGACTTCTCGCGCAAAGGCGGAAGCCATGAGTGCTGCGGCGGGGACCTCGACCATCATCCCGACCTCGATGTTCGGGTTGTATTTGATCCCCTCCTCGGCGAGCTCTTCCATCTCCTCGTGGAGGAAGTACTTCGCGGATCTGAACTCGGCGATGTTGGTGATGAGGGGGAACATGATTTTGACTGGACCAAAGGCGCTTGCTCGGAGAATGGCGCGGAGCTGGGTGCGGAACATTCGTTGGTTGGAGAGCGAGTAGCGGATGGATCGCAGTCCGAGGAAGGGGTTGCGCTCTGGTGTTTCTTCTTGGTGCTGGGTGTATTTGTCGGCGCCGAGGTCGACGGTACGGATGGTGAGCGGTTTGCCCTCGAGCATGCGGATGCACTGGGCGTATTCGTTGAAATGATCTTCTTCAGTTGGAGCGTTTTGTCCGGTGAGATAGAGGAACTCGGTGCGATAGAGGCCGACACCGAGCCCGCCTTCGTTGAGGAGTGTGTCGATTTCTTCGGCGAACTCGATGTTTCCCAGCAGCTCGATTTCTACGCCGTCTGTCGTGATCGCGGGGAGGTCCGCGAGTTCGTGGAGTGAGATCCGTGTTTGCTCGGCGGCTTTGATGCGTTCCTTGTATTCCTGGATGGTGTCGGCATCGGGATCAAGGATGATGGTGCCTTTGGAACCATCGACGATGATGGTTTGTCCATCGCGGGCGCGTGCGGTGATGTTTTTGGCGCCGACGACTGCTGGGAGCGAAAGTGCGCCGGCGACAATCGCGGTGTGGGATGTGCGTCCGCCGAGATCGGTGACGAAGCCGGTGACATGCTCACGATTGAAACCAGCGGTCTGGGTCGGGGTCAGATCGCGTGCGACGATGACGGTGTTCTCCGCGACTTTCGCGAGCGTCGCGGCGGACTTTCCGGAGAGCTTGGAAAGCAAGCGTGACGCGAGGTCACGTAGGTCGTCCACTTTGGATTGGAAAGTTGAGTCGGGGTGCTTGGCGAAGCGGTCAGCGAGCTTCTTGAGCGTCGAGCTTGTTGCGAACTCTGGGGTGACATGCTCGGTCTCGATGAGCGTGCGGATCGGATTGAGGATCGTTGGATCATTCAATGCGCCGATATGGAAGAGGAAGATTTTGGCGGCTTCCTCGCCCATCTCGCCTGTGGATTCTTCGTGGAGCGCGTCGAGGTCCGCGATCGCGGCTCTCCTCGCCAGTTCAAAGCGTTCGAGCTGTGCCGGCGCGTCTTCGGGAGCGATGGTCTGGCGTCCGACGCGGAGGGACCGGTCTTGCTCCAGCAGATAGACGCGTCCGATGACGAGACCTTTGGAGACCGGGATGCCTGCGGTGCGGATCATGCTTCTGAGCGCTCGGAGGGGTGATGGAACGGGGATGATCTTAGCGCCGAGGGTGCTTGGATAGTAATTGTTTCTTTGTAAGGTTCCGAGGTGGAATCCGGATGTCAGTCTAGATATCGGACGATGGGGTGGGTGCTTGACACGCGTGAGCGGATCATGGACTATACTTGTGTGCGTGCGGGCATAGATGCTCAGTGCGTTGTGATCTGAGATTTGCGCGAGGCGACGAGTGTTGCCCCCGAATCTGGATCTCTGTTTGAGACACAATGATTGTTGGAGCGGTGCGAGTGTGGCATCGGTTCACAGGAATTGGTTGAGTGCTGCTTGTGATGAGCGGCAAACACATGAATCGTGGAATTGATGACCATGCTCACAGGCATTCTGGAATGGCCAACGCGGACCGAGGGTCGCGTGCGGATTGATGGCACAGTTGCAAAGCTCGAAGACGCTGAGATCAAGGATGACCCATTTGTCCCTGTTCGCTTTGGGGAGGAGCTTCCGTTGCGTGACGGCTTGCGCGTCGAGGTCGAGGTCGAGATGAAGAAGCCTCGTCGACGCCGGCGCGGGAAGAACCGACGCGGGAGCGGCGGTCCGCGCGAGGCGCGTCCTGTCGTTGAACGGTTTGTCAGCATTGAGGGGATGACTCCTGAGGAGTTTGCCAATCGAAAGACATTCGATGATCTGACTTCGATTGATCCGGAGCCGATCCTGAATCTGGAGTATCCGGGGTGTCCCCCGGCGTGCCGATTGGTGGATTTATTCTGTCCGATCGGGCGAGGACAGCGCGGAATGATTGTGTCTCCACCAAAGGCGGGGAAGACGACGCTGCTCAAAAACATCACGACGGGGATCCTGATCAATCATCCGGACGTGAAGGTGATCGCGATGCTGATCGATGAGCGTCCGGAAGAGGTGACGGATTTCACGCGTGCGTTCCTTGGGACAGTCGCGCAGCGTGAAGGGAATGCGGAGTGGGACAAGCCTTGGGCGAAGGATCGGATCGAGATCATCGCATCGAGCAACGACCACGACATCAAGCGGCACATCGAGATCTCAACACAAACGCTTGAGAAGTGCAAGATGATGGTGGAGAACGGCGAGCATGTCGTCGTTGTGCTCGACTCGCTCACACGACTCGGACGCGCATTCAACCGATCGGGCAAGCACGCGAACTCCGGACGCACGATGTCGGGGGGGATCGACTCGAAGGCGCTCGATGTTCCCAAGAAGATCTTCGGCGCGGCGCGCAACACGGAAGAGGGCGGCTCGCTCACGATGATCGCGACTTGTCTTGTTGATACGGGATCGCAGGGGGATCAGGTGATCTTCGAGGAGTTCAAGGGGACAGGGAACATGGAGCTGATCTTGGATCGGCGCATCGCGGAGAAGCGGTTGTTCCCGGCGATTAATCTCGCGGCGAGCGGCACTCGGAAAGAGGACAAGCTGATCGCGGCGGAGCCATTGAAAACGATCACGGCGCTCCGTCGTCGAATGATGAATATGCCCCCTCCGCAGCAGGTTGAGCAGTTGCTCGCGGCGCTCGCTCGCTTTGAGACCAACGAGGATCTGGTCGGGAAAGCTTGATGGATCATCCTGTTTTTGCTTTCTGGTTCTGGAGTGGTCGTGTAGGATCGTGATGTGTCCGGCGGTGCCGGTCTTGCTGTGGATGACAAGCGAGTTGAAATGATGGAGTGTGTGAGATGATGAGGTCGCGAGCGATTGGAGTGGTGTTGTGTGCTGCTGCCGGGATAGCACCGGCGCAGGTGCCTCAGGAGTGGACGATTGAGTTGCAGTGCCGATCGAGTCTCGATGCCGCGATCCCGGCGTTTAATCTTCCGCAGTTCTCATCGCTCTCTTCGCAGTATGTCTCGATCGATGATGAGGGTGGGGTCGCGATACGCGTGTTTCTTTCGGGGAATCCGAGCGAGGGGATCTTTTATGGCAAGGACGGGGTTGGTGGGCTCGTCGTAACGGGATTCAACGCGGATCCGATCTGGGGAACCACGGTCGAAGCGCGCGCTGGATTGATCGCGGCGGAGCAAGGATCATTCGATGACGGCGCGTGGCTCTACGACACGAAGGGGAATCTGGTGCAGGCATTCAACGCAGGTGGGAGCGAGGGCGTGTCTGGATTTTCAGGTGTTACGCTCACGAGTGATGGCGCGATCTGCTATCGAGGGGACTTCGGATTCACGAGCGACAAGATCGTGATCGATGAGTTTGTCCCGATGCGGACTCAGACTCTGGTCGCACAAACAGGTGCCGAGTACTCATTCCTGCTGGCGCCTGAGATCAATGATGCGCGTCAGGTGGTGTTCAACTCGATCCCGACGAGCGGTCCATCGCGGCGGATCGTGCGAGTTGAATCGGACCTGAGCAGCACAACGATCGCGGAGACGGGCGCGATGTGGAGCTCGTTTGTGAACTCTGTCGGGATCGCGCAGAGCGGGGATGTCGCGTTCTCGGCGCGCCGGACGGCGGACTCGATCTGGGAGGTGCTTGTTTCCGACGGCACAACAGCCACGACCATAGCGAGCGGTGATGATGAGACGATCGACAACTCATCTTTGGTTAACTTCCCTCCAGTCGCGAACAGCGATCGTTGGGTCGCGTTCCGCGCGACTGATACGACCTTTGACTCCACAGCGCTCTGGGTGGGAGATGGCGAGAATCTGGTTAAGCTGATCGAGTTTGATCAGATGATCGAGACCGATCTTGGACCCCTTCCGTTGGGGTTTGACTTTGGCGGATTGACAGGCAAGCAGGTCACCAATGGTGTGGTGGACATCAACGACAACGGACAGGTTGCGTTTGCGGCGTTCTTACGCAATGGCACGATCGGGGTGTTTGTCGCGACGCCAGTGATGGGATGTGCACCGGACCTGACTGGAGAAGGGGATCTCAACTTCCTCGATGTCTCCGCGTTCCTTGCGGCTTACGGCAACATGGACCCGGTCGCGGACTTTGAAGCGGATGGGAGTTTCAACTTCCTCGATGTGAGCGCGTACCTCAAGGCGTTCGGCGCTGGGTGTCCCTAAGGCTGCGATTACTTGTCCTTGGGAACATGTCTGGTGAGGAACATCCCGATGTGCATGAGCTGTTTGTCGTCTCCGGGCTTGGAGTTCTCACAGAACTTCCAGATGTCCTCGATCATCTTGTTGAGTTTGATAAGCTGATCTTTATCGACCCACACGCTGTGTGAGCCGCAGTGATGGTTTCGGTTCTCGGTGCGCGGGTTCACTCCTGGAGCGCGGGCGGCTTGATCGTGCCGGCGCGCGAGCATGCGTGCGAGCGCATTGGCGAAGGTGGTGTGGTAGTCGAGATTCGCTGGATCTTCTTGATCGAATCGGATCCCAATGAGCCGTGCTTTGGGTCTGTAGAGTTGTTCGTAGCGTTTGCCCATGAGTCTTGTGCCGGTCTCGTAGATGAGTCCGACTTCGACGAGCTGTTGGATGTGTGGATAGAGCGAGGTCCGCGCTCGAGCGGTGTACTGCGCGATGTCGGCGGCGGAGCATTCCCCGATAGCGCCGATGGTGTCGAGGATCTCCCAGCGAACAGGATTCGAGAGTGAAAGCATCGTCTCGATGTCCTCGACGACATAGAAAGGGACGGTTTCGGGGTGCTTGGTCTTGGGATCACTCATAACTGCTTTGGGGTGCTCATTCTGTGCTGGTCAGGGCGTAATTGTACAGAGTGTATGACATCCGATCATGCTGCTGGTGCGTATGTGGGGTGCGGTGTTGAGCGAATCCGCGTTGTTTTGGGTCCGATAGTGATTGGATCGGGACGGCGAATCGCACAGAATTGTCTCGCGTTGAGGGGTGATTCTGGTACACTGAATCGGGGATTCGTGCCTTTGAAGGTGCGTTTATGGTGTTTTTGGTCTTTGTGGGCCGAGGGAGTGCTCGATGCGTTTTTTAAAATCCTCTGTGTGTGCGTTGATTGGTGTTGTTGCGACAAGCGGCATGGCTGGTGATGAGATTGTTCTTCAGAACGACAGTCTGATGGCGGGCGACAACGCGACGGTGTGTCCTTGCTTTGTTGCTGGAGAGGAAGCCGCGGTTTGGCTGACCTCGCCTTGTGATGGTGCGATTGTGGGATTCCAGATTTTCTGGAGATCACTGCTCGGCGGATCACCGATCTCGCTTGAAGATTCGATCATCGTATACGAGGGTGGGAACTTCCCGAATCCCGGTCCAGTGAAGGAAGAACTGCTTGCGCCGGCGCTGCAGGATGGTGGACTCAACGAGTTCCGTTTCGAGGACGAGAACCAAACGATCCCGATTAATATCCCAGTGAGCGCGAACGAGGAGTTCGTGTTGTCGCTCAAGTTCTTTAATAACTCAACGCTTACTGGGCCGAGTGTTTTGTTCGATGATTCAGGGATCACTCCCAACAAAAACGCGGTGCGGATTTCGAGCGGTCAATGGCGCTCTTCAGAATCACTCAATGTCAGCGGTGATTGGATTATCCGTGCGATCGTTGAGTGCAGCGGTGAACAAGTCGGCGCCGCGTGTATGCAAGACGGCT
>WUAJ01000107.1 GCA_009827215.1 Phycisphaeraceae bacterium | reverse complement strand
CAGGACGATGAACTCCTGGGAGACGACGCATGTTCATCTGCCCCGCCGCGACGCACGCTCCGGTGTTGCCCGCAGAGATCACGGCATCACAACGAACATCCGCCTTCTTCGATCCGAGCATCGACATACGGACGATCGAGGAATCCTTCTGGTTGCGGACCGCTTCCATCGGGGACGCATCCATCGCGATCGCGTCCGTCGTATGCTCGATCACTAGACGATCGTCATCAATGTTGTTTTCTTTGAGATACTGCTCGATGCGATCCTGTGGTCCGATCAGCACAAGCGTGACATCATCACCCATCACAGGGAGTGCTTCGATACAACCACGCAACACCGCATCCGGTGCATGGTCCCCACCCATGACATCGATCCCAACTCGAACCGCCACGGCTTACCTCGATGAATCTGGTTTACGCGTTGACGCCGATGCCGAGCTTGCGGACCTTGATGCGGAGACCTGGACGAACATACCCAGACTCAGTGCATGCACGGTGATGCAGCTTCGGCATACCAGACAATGGGCAAATGGTTGGCTTCACACCAGTGATCGCATCGTGCGAACGGCGACGCTTGCTTCGTCCTCGGCTCTGTCGTTGTGCTGGAAGCATGTCGCTCTCCTAAACCGGGTTCAGGACCCGTGATAGACCTTTTTGATGACCAACTCAAGAACCATCCCGAGAGGTCGCATTTGGACGGGAACAATAGCCCCCTCCCCCTCCCGCGTCACTCAATCCGTTCCCCCCATGCTGGACAAATCAGATGAAGGCGGTCTATCATCTGCTCGGTCAAAAGACCAATGCCTCCCTAGCTCAATCGGTAGAGCAGCTGACTCTTAATCAGCGGGTTTCAGGTTCGAGTCCTGAGGGGGGTACTTCCCTTTTTAGCTGTATAACCACCCTTTTTGTTCATAAAAGGCGTTTTTTCGCCCATACTCTTGTGAACTTCGAAAACTCCACTAGACACCCGTTCACAACCCGATCTTCCTGATCGTATTGGTAAGGCGTGACCACCTTGGGCTGGTCCGGATTGGTACGCTTATTCAACAGATCTTCTTCGTTGGCATTTCATCGCACATCCACATGCTGATGTATTTCGGTTGCCATTCTCAAACGCCTGACTCTAAATCAACAGCTTTGGTCCGAGTCCTGATCAATGGGCTCATTCCTCTACTAAATTGAATTCTGCACATGCAATCACCTATAGACGCATCATTTGTTGCCCCACAAGCACCACCTACCCCCGCTAGTCACTGAAGTTTCTAGCAACATCGGGGTCGCGATCTCAAACCGATGATGTCTCTTTCCGCTCTAGATATCGTTTCGAGAAATCGATCTTGAGCTCGACCCACATCGGTAGGTGATCGGACATTTGGTGTGTGCGCCAATGGGTTTTGTAGTATGTGGTCTTCTGCTTTGCAGAGCGAGCCTTACCTTTAGAGGTCTTCTTATAGCGTTCACCCATTTCGCTGATGTAGGTTTTTTCTTCATCGACCCGATACACATGCTCAAAGAAATCAAAGACTCCGCAGTTGCCCGTCCAGTCGAGTCGGTCTTTCTGAATCTTAAATGCGATCTGATCGTAATGACGGTTGCGTCCAGCGTTCGTGGTGAAGGTCCGGAGCTCCTGAGGGATATCGAATCCCGCATCAAGGAGTTCATTGAACGCAGTGCCGTCATCCTCAGTTGTAAAGATATTGAAATCCCCAAGCAAGATCAGATTGCGTGACCAAGCCGTCTTGTCCTTCGTTCGTTTTTTCAAGAACTGAGCGACCTTTCGGATCTCAGCCACACGATCTTCTGGCTCAGTCCCCCCATTCTTCTTTCCGGATCCCCAAAGGATGTGCACAGACGAGAGCATGAATCTCGACCACCCACACTTGAATCCACAGATAAACGGAGTGCGCCACACCTGCTCAGCAGGCACCTTTGTCCCGTCTTCCGCTTTGACTGGTGGCAGCACCATCTCACCTGCCAACCCACCAAACTTCACCTTTCGAGAGTCATACAGAAATGTCATCCGCTCGTTATTTCCACGAGTGCCGCCTGTGACATCAGTTGTGATGTACTTCCAATACCCTCCCATAACTTTGCAAAGTCTCTTGAGCCCGCGAAGATCTTTGTACACCTCTTGGATCGCGATAATATCAAAGCGGGAAGCAATCTCAGCGAGATAGAAGATCGCCTCGTCTGATCGTTCGCCATAAGCAGGCTTGTCAAAGTCACGGATGTTCCATGTCGCAAGCAGAAGCGTCTCGTCGAGCGTCTTTTTGGGGATCTCATTGAGCGCTTCTTTGAGAAGGAGCAGCTTTTCGATCGTGCGCTTGCCGCTGGGAGTGTTTTCTTTGATGGTTTGGTAAAAAGGCATGATTCGTTACTCCCTTTATGCTGTTTGAACAACCCGCTTATGAAGGGCCATGGTCGTCGGACTGAGCGGTCAATTATCTCTTGACCGCATGAATATAAATCTTTCTATGCTAAAAATCATTCTTTACTGTATCACGAAATACTAATTTTTATAAACGCAATGATTATGTTAACAACTTGTGAATATTCGTGGATATAGTCAAAAACCACACAATGCGATCCATATCAGATTATTGTGCACTTTATCAATTACCCAAGATTGCTAAGGAGACACATTCGCTATGGCCAAACACTCCGGAATCACCGTCCTTCTGCTCATGCTTTCCGCAGTGCTCAGCGCCTGTAAATCTGTGCCAAACACCGGAGAGGTCTTCATCTCTCCAGTCTCCACGACTCGATGGGACCAATACCAAGATCAGTTTCAACCGACCTACACACTCACCGAAGAGCAAGCACTCAAGCTGGCAGTGCCTACAACGATTCAGTTTGAGCAGTCGATTCTGGACTCAGTCGCTGCAGCCGCGAAGATCAAACTCATTGGAGGTGAGTTCCCGGAAGCTGACCAGATTTCCGATGTCACTCCCTCAGATACTTCAGATCCACAACAACCCGCATCGACACCCAGCGCAAAGGAAGTGCTCGATACGGACAAACTCGATATCGACCCGCGTCTGCAGTACTTACTCGCAACAGCGCTGTGGCAAGAGATTCGGATTCTGAACCGTTATGTGAGCGACGCCGCGTTTAAGCACAAGATTCAGAGTCGAGAGTTTGTCCCTTATGTCGTCAGGATGCAGGTCTCGAATCTGCCGAGCAGCGTCAAATCGTCATATGTCGCGGATATCGACCTCAACTTCAGCAGCGATCAGGATGAACAGCCAATTGTGGTCCCCCTCTTGATCAACGACCATATCGAGGCGGCCCTCGCTTCTCGACGGAATGAGGAAGTCCGCCGAGTTGCACTCTCACTCGCGGCGATGTTCAAGGGAATCGGCGCGGATCTGAGTCTTGAAACGCTCAACGCGGAACTCAATCGATCGCTTTCACGCGAGATGAACTCCTTGCTGACGGTAACGAACACAAGCCAATCTTCACTAAGAATCCGGCTTGGCCCACGCCGATATGCGGAAAACGATTACCGCGCCTCAAGCGAACCACGCTTTGTCACCGTGTTGCTGCTGATCCCATCAACCGAGCTAACTGAAAAAGAACGAGCAGGTTTGAACTACGACAGGGGAATGGTTGCTGATCCCATCTCGGCAACAGCACAGTACACCTACAAGTTGCACGATCCGATCTCGGGTTTGAAAACTATTGACCCAAACAAATCGAAGGCGCAGAAATTTGTTGTTGAGGGGAGACGCCCGCGATACCCGTGGTTGCGCGAGGTACAAACAGCTCTCGCATACGATGACGGCAACACCACTGTTGTCACCCTCAATGATGCGGTCAATATCATCCCAGACAATGTAGTCGCAACCTGGTTCTTTAAGGATGGAACTTCAGAAACTGTGCATGCGATCTCCTCTGGAGAAACCAAGTACAACGGAAATGACAAGCAACTGGTCTTCAAGTTCCCATCACTCAAGCGGATGGGCATCACTCCGAAAATTACAGACAAGATCCCAGATCGATACAGGAGGTATCAACTCTCTAGACTTGTTGGAGATGTTACAATCGAAAAAGACACTGGCAGATTCGAGGACATAACAGCCAGCCTTGAGAACTACGAGAGAACACTTAGCGATCCCACGGATATAAATCAAAGAACAGCTCGCCACGCAACTCCGGAACGATCATTTATGGTCAAGTTACTCGATCGTAAAATCACGATTGCCGGTCCCAACGAGGGAGATTCTGCTGAGGCCAATGTCTATCTGTTCTATCCATGGATTTATAAATCGAAAGACGCTCCGACACTCAAGCCAGCAGCGAAACTTGTGGTGAATCGTACCAAGGTAGTGCCAGACAAAGGCACCGATACCATCAAGGTGCACATCATCCTGCCAACAGATAAAGACAAGAACCCGATCAAAGGCTTCAAACTCATGGTCGACGGTGCAGACGCAACAATACTGAGCGTTGTGCCCAAAGGTGGAGCAGCACCTCCTGCGAAGGGACCCCATACACACTTCGAACTGACGAACTCTTGCACAGTAGATCTCAAACTCACTGGTCTGGTCAAAGGGAGCAGTGTGTCACTAAATATAATCCCTCCAAAGGGGCATGCTACAACGACGACTAAAAAACTCAGTGTTGCGGAGTAAGCTCAACAACTGCTCAAGACCGGTCCATCATTTGCCAATGCCAACGAGTTTCTCATCCTGAGGAGCCCGACTCCTCTTTCATCCTTCAGGGCACCGATCCCGTCAGGCACCCATTCTGTTTTGACCCTATCATCGGTTTCTGAGATTCAGATCGGATCCAAGAAGCAAGTACCAGTACTTCCAAAGCGAGCAGTATCATGGCCGGCGGTCGAGAATATTCCAGCTATCAACGCAAGGTCATCAATCGCTACTACGACAACCAGGACACCATCCTCGCGACCCGATTGGGGGAGATCGTGACGGACATCGCGCTCGCGCAGGACGATCAGAAAAAGCTCGATCGCCTCTGGAAACGAGCCGAGCAGGCGCTCTCCAAGACCAATCTCAAACCAGAATCCTGGAAAAATATTGTCCAGAACCGCGATCCCAAGCAGCTGGCGCAGCTTCTTGCCAAGCTCGCGTGATCCGCGTTTGCTCTGGTCGCGCGCAACTGGTACAGTCTTGTCGTTGAAGGTGCCGAGCGTGATGTATCAAGCTCGGTGAATAGGGAAGTGTGGTGAGACTCCACCGCGGACGCGCCGCCGTAACGGGCAACGATGACCGCTCCGCCGATCAGATCGGCAGCCACTGGTAACAGATTTACCGGGAAGGCACGAGCGACTCAGAGCCCCAAGCCGGAAGACCTGCCTCAACAGATGTGCCGGACCTCGCGATATGGGTCGGCGGATCGGTTGTGCGCTCTCCCTGCTCGCAGCTCCCGCCCCCACTCCACACTCGCAGCTCCGGATGTTGATCCCAGGGAGTGTCCTGCGCGCAACAGGGCAACACACAGGAGCCCACGCAGTTTTGGGCAGAGAGTTTACAAGTTCTATGAACATCATCACCACCGGAGCGCTCGCGCTCACCACCGTTTCCATGCAGATGGCTGCGTACGCATCGCCGTTCGCGTCATCCGTCCTCTCCTACGACCAAGGCAGTAACGCCTCGGCGGGCTACACCACCGCATCAACCGCGCTGGGAAGCGCCGAGCGATTCACAGGAGAAGGCATCTTCCCGTCCGGCGTCACGCCGTTCAATCCCGCGTTCGGGACCGACGAGATCGTGTCCATCGGCGCCGGAGGTCACCTGGCCCTTGGATTCGACACCGCGATCACCAACAGCGCCAACCACGCGTTTGGTGTAGACCTGATCGTCTTCTCCAACGCCGGATTCGCCGACACCACGTGGACCGATGCCGACCCCAACAACGACGGCACCGGATTCACCGGAGCGAATCCCTTCATCTTCGGCGCTGGAGGAGCCGCGACCATCCAGGTCTCCAACGACGGCGTCAACTGGATCACAGCGACCACGATCACCCTCGACCTCTTCCCAACACTCGGATACGCGGACTACACCTCACCATCCCCCGCCGCGGCTGGATCGGTTGAGACCGATTTCACCCAAGCTCTCGACCCCACACTGACCGCCGCGGACTTTGCCAACATGACCTTCGATCAAGTCCGCGACGCGTACAACGGCTCTGGAGGAGGCATCGGGATCGACATCGCCTCGACCGGACTCAGCTCCGCGAGCTTCGTCCGCTTCCTGAACGAATCCGGAAGCGCCTTCGAGATCGACGCCGTCGCTGTTGTTCCCGCTCCAGGAGCAATCGCGATGCTCTGTGTTTCGGGATCGATCGCATCGCGCCGCCGCAGAAGCTAACTGACCACATTCCACCCCACTGGTGGAGAGAGACCCGTCTCGTTGTGGAAACACAGCGAGCCGGATTCAGACCATGAACAAAGCCGCCCCCATCCTGTGTGCCCTACTGACCTGCACGATTTCCAGTGCGCAGCCGATCGCGTTCCCCAAGGGACCCGTGCTGATCGAACAACCCTGGTGGTCGCAGCTTGGTGGTTCGAGTTCACACTCATCGATCCCGTTCACGCAAGCCGAGCTGCTCGACGACCCAAGCTGGACAAGCATCGGCGACGAGTCCATCGAGCTGAGCTTCGTCCCACAAGCGGGAGTCGTCGCCGACGAGGTGCATGTGTACGCGATCGGACTGGACCAGAGCTTCGCGCGTCACCTCGCCGCGTTTGATCAAGAGTCGGGAGATCTCATCTGGTCCAGCGAGATCTCGTTCGCGATCCTCGATTCGTGGTCCTCGCCTTCGATCGATCCCAACAACCACAGCGTCATCGTCGCGTCGGGATTCACCATCGCCGCCTACGACCGATTCACTGGCGACGAACTCTGGTGCACGCCAACAAGCTTGCCCATCGTCAACGCGTCGCCTTGCGTGACCGATGATCTCGACGGAACCAACCGCGTCTTCATCACCGACTACAGCTTCGGCGCCGGATCGACCGGATCGCTCATCTGCATCAACCTCAATCCCTCCACCCCAACCAACCCCTACGAACCAGGCGAGGTCGTGTGGACCGCCTCGCTCCCAGGGGATTGCTCCGGGAACACACCGGCATACCACGAAGGCATCGTCTATGTCGCGACCGCCGACAACGGATCGGGAGGCGCGGGACACATCCTCGCGTTCGACGCAACGAGCACGACAACCCCTTCTCCGATCTGGGACACCCCCAACCCTGAACCACTCGGATTCTTCGGAGGCGTGACCTACCACAACGGCTCCATCTACGCATCGAGCTACAACTTCCAAGGCGGACAACGCAGCGCCAACACCATCAAACTCAACGCAAGTACAGGCGCCCTGCAATGGACCGTCCCCACCGTCCGCACCAACGCGACGCCGATCATTCTCGATAACAACAGGATCATTGTCTCCGGCGGCGTGCCCACCTCCCCCTCGACCATCTTCACCGGATCACTCCCCGCGATCGAGCTCATTCAGGACCTTGGCAACTCTGCAAGCGTCCTCTGGGACACCTTCGAAGCAACCCACCAAGACCTCAACAAGTCCGGCTCATGGGACCAAGGCGAACCCTACCTCTCCATCGGAGGCTGGGGACACCACCCCATCGCGATGATCGCGAGCGGCAACCCCAGACTCATCGCCGGGACCATGTCGCCTCCGACCGCGTTCGATCCGTTCACGCACGCCGAGTCCCTGCACACGATCGACCTCTCGAAACACCCCACCGACCCCGCGTTCATCATCTCCACACAAAGCTTTACCGGCACCTCACCCGCGCTCTTCAACAGCCGCGTCTTCTCGACCTCCAATCAAGGACTCAGCGCCCTCAATCTCATCAACACCCCACCACCACAGCCGCTCGCACAACAGCTCCGCGCGATCATCGATGGCCGCAAACCAGTCTCATCACTCAAACCAACCCCATGACCAGCTCACGCAGACATCATGGTTTCACGCTCATCGAGCTCTTGGTCGTCATCGCGATCATCGCGCTGCTCATCGGGATCCTGCTCCCGTCGCTCAGTGCCGCTCGTG
>WUAJ01000106.1 GCA_009827215.1 Phycisphaeraceae bacterium | reverse complement strand
GCTATCGAGGACGCGGCGGCTCATGGGATCGGACACAAGGTTCTGTTTACAGGATTCCTGCGTGGACGCGATGTCGATAAGGTCTACGCGATGGCGGATTGCTATGTCATGCCATCAGTGTCCGAGCCCTTCGGCATCGCGCCGCTTGAAGCGATGCGCAACGACACGCCGGTGATTGTTTCGAATCAATCAGGAGTCGCGGAGGTTCTGACGCACGCGCTCAAAGTGGACTTCTGGGACATCGACGAGATGGCCAACAAAATCGTCGCGGTGCTCAAGTACCCGCCGCTGAGCAAGACGCTGACGGAGCACGGGCGATTTGAGCTACGTGGACTGACTTGGGACGGGGCAAGCGAGAAGACGGTCAAATCATATGCTCGCGCGATTGCAGATCAATAAACTGGATTCAGCCTACATCCCGACCTTGGAACAGCACTACGGCAAGACCGAGGAAGACGATAATCTGGAATCCGCTGTAGATCGCGACGAGCACGAGGTGCGACATCGGGACGGGCTGGTTCTTATTGATCGCGTCGATGAGCCAGAACGATTGCATGTTCGGGATGACGGACCACGCGACCAGCGGCGCCATGTTGGTCTTGGTTGGTGTCAGGAACACAGAGTCCTTCGGGAGTGGGGGACGCGACACAGGGACAACCTCGCGTCCGATCTGCATGACGAGCATGGATTGGCCGAGCGAGTTGGGATCGATCTCCACGATCATCAGTCCAGGCTCATCGCGTGTGTTCTCGACAAGCTCGTCTTCAGGATCGAATGGATTGAATGGTGGGGTGACCAGTCCAACACCGTTGGGGGATGAGCCGTAGTAGAACGAATCTCCCGGCTCAAGCTGCTCAGTGGGGGGACCCAATAGATCGATAATCAGCATCGATCCCGGCTCACGCAGCATGATCTCGCGCCACTGCGGATCGTCGACTTCACCCATCGCCATCACCTCGCGGATGCTGACGAAGTTGCGTGGGTCGTATCCGAGCGATTCAAACTCGAGCACATCGATCCCGTTGCGCTGTGCGGCGAGCTCCCAGACCTCGTTGCGGCGGAAGTCGTACGCGTCGAGTTTGGAAGGAGAGCGTGTGGTCGCGATCTCAGCGACGCGTTCGTTGGAGTACACATGCCGACCGATGAAGTGGTTGGACATCAATCCGAGCAGGAATACAAAGGCGCAGATGACGATCGTGAGCACCTGTCCGACACGCGTTGAAACTGCGGTCGCGACGGCGGAAATCACCAAGAGCGCCAGTCCGAGCGCCACACACGACATCACGATTTGTGGTGTGAAATCCGTCCCGATCGGTTGGAACTCCCATTCATCATTGAGCAGCAGCATCCCCACATATGCAATCCACATGAGCGGAAGCATGAGCAGCGTCGCGGTCTGTCCGAACGACCAGCCGTAGATAAAGTTCCCGATCGCGGCGATCAGGATCGATCCGAAAAGCGCCGTGAGCCCGAAGGTGATCACCACAAAGTCGGGTTCATCCGCAGCGGTGGTTTGCACGCCGTGACGCACCGCGAGCAGCAGCATCGCGACCATGATCCCAATCGCGATGGTCATCGCGCCAGCGATCCCGAGGTATTTTCCGATGATCACGCTCGGTCTACTGATTGGTTTAGAGACCACAGTCAGGATGGTCTTGTTCTCGATCTCGCGAGAGATCGCGGCGGTCGCGATGAAAGCCGCGAGCACGATCCCGAGCACGAAGACTGTGGACATCGAAACATCGTAAAGAAGCTTGTTGTCGCCGGTGACCTCGCCGGGGACCGAGGCGCGGCCCATCGTGAATCCGATGATCCAGGTGTTGAGGACCTGTAGGAACGCCGCGATGAGCATCATGATGACGAGCACCGGCTGTCGGAGGCTCTCAATCAACGAGTTTCGTGCGATGGGGAGGATGTGGGCAATCATTCGGTGGAGATAGTAGGGGGTGTTCCCGCTTTTGTACGCACTGAGTGGGCGCATGTTTCGCGCCTGAGAAGATCATCTATCCCAGTGTGCTCCTGCTGAGCACGCGAGATCAGAAATCTTGATGGAGTTGGTACGATACGCAGAACCCCCAACAGATCCTTGTCGTACTGGACACCGCCGAGGGGACACGACAGTCGGCTGGGGGACGGTGCTTGTGAGGGTTTGAGGCGTGAAGGGTGGATTCCCGGCGTCCTGATGCCCACAATAGAGCCACGGTCTCCCAATCGATGGATCCGGAAATATCCGTCGTGGAAGAGTACTTCCATACGCAGAGGTTGCACACACCCATGGCCCGAGGCGATTATCAAACATTCCGTAGAGCAGCACTGATCTGTGTGGTCGGACTCATCGTCCAGACTTTCGTCGCGCTGCTCATGCTGATCTACTCAACTTACTCCGGCGATCACGCCGCACGCAGCGCTTCGATCCTCTTCGGATCCGGAGTCATCGTGTGGGCGATACTGCTCTTTGTCTTTGATCAACATCGTCGTGAGCGGATCGAAGCGATGGAAGCAGAGCAGTTCGCAAGCTCAGGAGGAGCATCCGCAAGCGCATTCTCCGATGCAGGAGATGATCTGCGTGTCGCCGCGCGTCGCTTGGTATTCATTCAGAAGTGGGTTGTTCCCGCGGCGGGAGTTGTGTTCGCAGCGATCAATATCCTTGCAGGGATATCGCGCCTTCGTTCGTGGAACGCATATTCATCAGACGAGACCTTCATATACAACACCAACATCGTCGGCGCGATGCTTGCGATCGGACTCGCAATCAGCGTCGTCGGCTTTATCTTCGCTCGCTTCGTTTCAGGGATGGGCAAGATTAATGTTTGGTCCAACCTGCGAGCAGGTGCGGCTCAATCCGTCGGGATTTCGATGGTGGGCGTCCTGCTCGCGGTCGCCGCGTTCCTTGAACTCTCGCTCGGACAGATGGGTTTCAAAGCGCTGACTCCGATGATCATCCCGATCGGGATGATCGTGCTCGGATGTGAAGTGGTCATGAATCTGATCCTCGATGTGTATCGACCACGCAAGCCGGGCGAGGACCCTCGTCCCGCGTTTGACTCGCGTCTGCTCGGATTGCTCGCGGCTCCGGATCGGATCGCCGCGAATATCGGCGAAGCGGTCAACTACCAGTTCGGCGTCGATGTCACTGGAACTTGGCTCTACCAACTGCTCTCAAAGCTCGTTTTTTGGCTCGTCGGCATGGGTGTCGCGATCGCGTGGTTGATGACCATGCTGGTCGTTGTTGAACCCCACGAACGCGGATTGATCCTGACCAATGGACGCGTGAGCAGTCCGATCTTCAGCTTCGGAGAGCAGGGTGAGAGCGACATCGGACCTGGTCTACATGTCAAACTACCTTGGCCGTTCGCGACTTACGAGACTCCGGTCTCATACTCGCGCAGCGGAGGTCAGCAAGAAGAAGTCCGAACGACGACTGGTGTGCGTGTGCTCCAGCTCGCGGCGAATGCTCCAGACGAGGGCAAAGACACGCCGTTGATCTGGACTGAATCACACTCAAGCCGTGAGAAACTCAATGTCGTTCAGCCGAGCCTTGCTGGTCACGAAGACGAAGACGGCACCAACTCACGCGGCGACCTGTCGCTCGTGGCGCTTGAAGTCCCAATGCACTTCGTGGTTCGCGATGTGAAGCTGTTCGATCAGTTTGCTGGACCTGGTCAGCGCGAGGATCTGCTGCAGATGATCGGTCGCCGAGTGGTGACCCAGTATCTCGGACAGCAGTCAATTGATGATGTGCTCGCGCACAATCGGACTCAGATGCTCCCAGAACTGCGGAGATTGCTCGAAGAAGCATTCGCACCGCTCAACGAGGGGCAAGGTCCCGGAATCGAGATCCTCTTCGTAGGTATGCAAGGGGCGCATCCACCCATCAAGGTCGCTCCTTCCTTTGAGCGTGTCATCGCGGCTCGTCAGAACCGTGAATCCATGATCGAAGAAGCGAGCCGAGTGGAGATCGCGACACTGACTGAGGTTGCGGGATCGGTTGAACTCGCCGAGCAGATTGTTGGAGAGCTCGATCAACTCGAGATCCTCCGCAGAGAAAACGCTGAACAGGTCGCGGTTTCCGAGACCGAACTTGAGGTCCAGCGACTGCTCGAGACAGCAGGCGGCGAAGCGGGCGAGAAACTCCTCGACGCCGGCGCTCAACGCTGGACGCGACATATGTCCGAGCGTGGACAGGCGCTGCTTCTCGACGGACAACAGCAGGCGTACTCAGCTTCGCCGAGCTTGTACCGATCACAGACATATTTCAACGCGCTTCTCGATGCGATCGAGAGCGCTCGTGTGTATTTGACTCCCGCGGATGTGGAATCGCTCCATGTACGCATCGACCTGATGGATCAAGAAGCCGGGACAGATGTCTTCGACCCCGAAGCGGGTGAAGCGCTGGCTGGTGACTAAGAAGAACGCAGGCCAAAGCGCCTGAAACGACCCCCGATGATGGGGATGGAGATCAACCGTGCGATATATCTCGCTCATTGTGCTTCTGCTGTTTGTGCTCGCGATCCTGAGCTTCAGCATGCTCTACACCGTTCGCTTCACCGAATCGGCGGTCAAGACGACCTTCGGAAAGGCCGGGGAGAACTCGATCATCGTCGAGCCGGGACTGCACTTCAAAGCGCCGTTCCCGATCCAATCAGTGACCAAGTACGACACGCGCACACGCATCGTGCAGGCGCGTTCGGAAACTCAGCAGACCGCGGACGACTTCCAGGTCATCGTTGAAGCGTTCCTGACCTACAAGGTCACCGATCCGCTCAAGTTCTTCCGCAGTTTTTCCAACGCTGGAGATCGCCCGATCGATCACTACATCAAAGCGGAAGACTCCGTCCTCCAGGACCTGCTCCGCTCGGCGCTTGGTGAAACCTCCAAGTTCTCGATCACCGATCTCTACTCACCTGATCAAGGCAGATCAGCGCTCCCTCAACTCGAAGAGCGCGTCCTCAACACACTCGCACAAGGCGGCGAGGGTGGTAATCCACTCGACGACTACGGCATCGCGGTCACCTTCGTCGGGATCGATCGCATCATCCTCCCAGAGGACACCACCGATGCGGTGATCACACGCATGGGCGCCAATCGCGACCGACTCGCCGAACGCTACGAGTCTGAGGGACGCTCTCAAGCTCGCGCGATCGAAGCGAAGGCGAAGTCCGATGCGGACAAGATCCGTGCGTTCGCGCAGCGTCGTGCCGATGAGATCCTCGCGAAGGGTGAAGCGGAAGCCGCACCGTATCTGGCGCAGCAGAACATCAATCCAGAACTCGCGGTGTTCATCCAGAACATCCGACTCATGCGTGAATCCATGGCCAAGAAGTTCACACTGATCTTCTCGACCTCGGACTACGGTATGCAGCTCTTTGATCCGGACATCTTGCAAAAAACGCAAGGAGAACTCCCAGTCCCACAAAGCAACCCAAGCGCCTCGGCAGGTTCGGAGGATTGATCGATGTCAGACAACGATCAACATCTCGATGACCTGATCAACGGCGAATCCGCTGAAAAACCGGTCGAACATCCGGATCATCCGAGCCGGGAAGCATCAGTGCGTCTGCGTGGTGCTGAGTCCGCGCAAGATGCCGCGGATTTAGCTCGTATGGATTCCGCGAACCAGTCACTCGCGGATGCACTCAAGATCACCTACGGCTTGCTCAAGTTCGCGATGGTCGTACTCATCGTGCTGTTTGCAGTATCGGGTGTGCAGTCCATCAAAGAAGGCGAGCGAGGCATCAGTGTCCGTTTCGGAAAGCAAGTTCGGACAAATCTCGAACCTGGATTCCAGTGGTCTTTCCCGTACCCGATCGGTGAGGTCGTTCGAGTGGGTGAAGGGGCCGTGGAGATGGCGGTTGCCAAAGAGTTCATGCCCAACATCCCTGGTGAACAATCCGACGAGGAAGCACTCGCGATCGATATCGATCGCTTCAACGATTCGTCCACGCTCAATCCCGCTCAGGACGGCTCGAACATCACCTCCGATTTCAACATCGCGCACACGCAGTGGAGCGTGAACTATCGTCGATCCAACCACGCGTTGTATGTCTCCAACATGATTCCTGAACAAGAACGCGCGATGATGAAAGCGATCATCCAGCGTGCGGTCGTTCATGTTATCGCGGAAGTTAACATCGACGATCTGCTGAAGAACTCCTCAGAGACCATCTCGGGAAGAGTCCGAGCGATGGCGCAGGACTCGCTCGATGAGCTCGAATCGGGTATCTCCATCGATCGTGTCGTGCTCACACGCAAGAACGCGGCGCTCTCGCTCCGCTCGAAGTTCAGCTCGGTCCAGACCGCCGCACAAACAGCAGGTAAGGCACGCGAAGACGCGCTGCTCCTGCGTGACCAGATGCTCAACGAGGTTGCGGGACGCGGCAGCGATGTGCTGATCGCTCAGATCAATGAGTTCGAGCGTTTGATCGAACTTGGTCAGGCGCAAGCCGCGGAAGAGCAGCTCGCGAAGATCGATGCGATCCTCGAAGGTCGTCCCGTTGAGATCGACGGCGAGGTCTTGGAATCGCTCGTCTCCGGAGAGATCTCCGAGATGCTCACGCTCGCTCAGACGCTCTCATCGAACCGAGTCAGCCAAGCGATCGCGCAGCTGGAGAACTTCCGTTCCAAGCTCGCTCAGTATGAAGCGAACCCCAAGCTGATGGTCGCTCGCGACTGGTCCAGTGCGATGGCTGAGTTCCTCGACAAGGACTTTGTCTCCACGATGGTGCTCCCAGAGGGTGTCAGCGCTGAACTGTTGATCAATCGTGACCCAGACATTCTGCGAGAAATCGATCGCGAGAAGAAACGACGAGAAGCACAGGAAACCGTCGATCGCAGGCGTGAAGAGATGCGCCGTTCCTTCTTCCAGACCCAGCGTGGTCTCAAGGAACCAGAGGAGTAAGCATGAGCGTCGCGACGCCTGAACAATCCAGCACAGCACAGAACGCTTCGACCGATACGCGGAGACCTGTTGTCGCGTGTCAACAGCTGACCAAGACCTTTAAAGACTTCTGGATGCGCGATCGCGCGCGTGCCGTGGACAAGCTGGACTTGGTGGTACGCGAGAAGGAAATCTTTGGACTCCTAGGTCCCAACGGCTCGGGAAAGAGCACGACCATCAAACTGATCCTCGGCTTGCTCAAACCAACAAGTGGTCGTGTGATGGTGTTCGATAAACCAACCACACATGTCGAGACCAAATCCAGGATCGGATACCTACCAGAGGAAAGCTACCTCTATCCGTTCCTCAACGCGCGTGAAACGCTCGATTACTACGGCAAGCTCTTCCGACTTGACGCGAAAACACGCGCCAATCGCATTGATGAGCTCCTAGAGATGGTTGGGTTGACGCACGCGCAGTTCCGTCCAGTCCGTGAGTATTCCAAAGGGATGCAGCGCCGCATCGGGATCGCGCAGGCGCTGATCAATGATCCGGACCTGCTGATCCTCGACGAGCCGACGACGGGACTCGATCCGATCGGGACGCGTCAGGTCAAGGACCTGATCCTTGAACTGGGACGAAGAGGCAAATCGATCATCCTTTCGAGTCACCTGCTCACTGATGTCGAAGATGTCGTCGATCGCATGGTTATCCTCTACGGCGGCAAGATCCGCGGCGAGGGAACATGCGAGGAACTGCTCTCGTCTAAAGAACGCACGACGATTGAGACCGATGAGCTCGACGATGCGACGATCGCGGAGATCGACGAGGTGATCCGCAGAAGGTCATCAGGAGGCAAGTCCATCCTGTCTGTCAGCTCTCCACGACAAAGACTCGAAGAACTCTTCCTCGGCATCGTCGAGAAAGCACAGGCGGATCGCATGAGCACCTCTGGTGTGACCAAAGGCGGAGAGACCGCGTCGTTCCTCAAGTCCGCTGCCGCAGCGGCTCCAGTTGTTGGGGACGAACTCAGCGCCAGCCTGCTGTCCAACTCAGACGAAACGACGGATACTCCTGAACAAGAAGCTCCACAATCTGAGTCTGCTGGTGGACCAGCCCCCATGCTCGAGTCCACTGAAGAAACGGATTCCGGATTGATCAGTGAGCTGCTCAATGCCTCGGACGAGGTCGTTG